>CADCIQ010000077.1 GCA_902801425.1 uncultured Bacteroidales bacterium
CGTGGTGCACGAAGAGCTTCTTGCCCTCCTCAGCCTTAAACTGCTGACCATTGATCTCTACAATTGCGTACATTTAATTTTTTATGTATTAAATTGTTACTTCTGCCAGGCGGATAACACCTCGTTACCGCTTATTCGAGCCCGAACAGACTAAATCGGGCACAAAGTTACAAAATATTTCCCGAATATGAAATTAACATCTTATATTTAGACGAAATATTAACAAGGTTTAACACTAAGAGCGGTTATTCAAGAACGGCATCTACAAGGAGCGAGACATCAGCTGCGGTATAGCTATGATATGCAGCAAGGAGACTGAATTCTTCGCTTAGGATTGAATACAGATCATTCCATTTATCCAAAACGGCTTTCCCCTTTAGCGGATAGGCGTCAATAAAGTTACAACATGCCTCTATACAATTCCTCATATTCCCAGAGAAGAAATACAAGTCTATCATGCAGAGAAGGTCATTCCTCGTAACCTTTCCCCATTTGCACTCAAGAATCTTGCAATACAAATCCTCTGCCTTATCAAATTTGCCGACACAAAGCAAAGCCCAAGCTATGAGTCTCTTCACCTTCGGATCGTCAGGATGCTCAAAGTCAATTCGGTAGAATTCATTCATATTCTCCTCCACCTTACCCGCAAGCACAAGGGCATGAAGCCTGTTCAGCTCGTAAGCGAACACACCGGGATTAAGATCACAAAGCCTTTGCCAATATGGCAGAGCTTCAGCACTACCCCTTTGCAGATAATATCGGGCAATACCCTTGAGGGCAGGAACAGAATCCGCATTTGTTGCCAACACGCTCAGGTAATATCCCGAAGGGTCTTCTCCTCGTTTCTCGGCTATGGCAGCAAGGATAATGTTACGCTCCTCTGAGTCCTCTCCCTTTCGTGCCACCTCAAGAGCTATGCCTTGCTTGTCGTGACGAAGAAGGAACTTAGCCAACTCCACGCAACGATTCCTAAACTGAGGCTTTTTTGCCAATCCCGCCATCCACGCAAGTTCTACAAACACATTCGGCATCTTCACCTGAGGACTGAGCCTGAAGAAACGGTAAAGATCCTGAAGATACATCCTACGCACGTATGCTGGCTGTTCGGTAATCGTATCTATCGGAGCACTCATCCCGACTATCCCCATCTCACCTGCCCCCATAGCCTTACGGATATCCTCTGGCAAGGTAGGGAGAACGGTCTTCAGAGCAAAAAGGAAAGAATACTTATCGGAATTGCAAAGCGTAGGGGTGCTGAACACCTTCGTCATAGCCTGAAGTCCCTCGTCACCCAATATAGATTCTCCAAGATCGGGATGCTTGATGTCGAAAGGCATGAACCAGTTTATCAGCTTATAGAAGAAAGGATAACGCTTCATCTGACTAAAGCCGGCATAGAAGATGTCGGCACCTGCCTTCTGCATATTCGACATTCGCTTAATGCCTTGCTCCATCTTCTCCATAGCAAGCTCAGACGCTCCTGGATTGAGTATGTCATCCATCGTCTCATCCTTCTCCACGAAGCCTTCCTTTGGAGAGAACTTGAAGTGGTTTCCTTTGAGGATGTCAGGCATTATCTCTTTCTGAATCACCTTGTTATCCTTCTCTGCTTCATTACAGATAATCACCTGCATAATCAGCTCCACAAGGTCAGAACACGTATTTTCATCCTCAAGCATCTGCTCTACAAGCATATCCAGAGTCTCGGAATCACGTTTCAGAAGTGTGCTGCTCGTCTGATAACAAAACACCCATCCAACGAAAGCACGCTGACGTACATACATATCCTCGCTCGTCATGAAGACATAGCAAAGGGTCTTGTATTTCTCTATACAGAACCCGAGCATACATCCGAGCATAATAGCGGAAACAATAACCTGCGCATCCACCGATTTCACATCTGAGGAAATAAGGAATGCCGTCCAAAGACGCTGCTCCTGCTCTCGCCAATCTGGTGAAAGGAATATGGACACAAACGCCTTGTTCAGCACTTCATAATGCGCCTTTGCATCAAGACTATCGTCCCTGAGAGCCTCTATCAAGGTACTGGCACTATTATCATCGGCAACAACCGTTTTCTGCAAGCTAACAAGTGCCGTATCATTTGTAATCCTCAGCATTCTCTTTACATCAGAGGCAATATGATAGCCTTTGGCAAGCATCTCGCCATACAGTTTTTCGCGTTGCGGATCCTTATACCCCTCCGTCATGAAACGGAGCATATAGGCATAATCCTGATTAAGAGACTCATAACGAGAGGAAATATCCATGTTTGCGAGTCTCTCTACGTGTGGTTTCAGAATAGCAAGTCCCAAACCGAGTTTGTCCTGTAAAAAAGCACTTAGCATAAGAAGAGGCCTCTCCCCCCGCCCTCCCCCGTAGGGAGGGAGCCGGAAGGCGAAAAGGCATATCAATTATAAATTTTCAATTTTCAACTTTCATTTGCTTTAGCTTGTTGAGCCTTAGCGAAAAATATTCAATTCTTCATGGGCGCTCCGGCTCCCTCCCTACTGGGGAGGGCGGGGGGAGAGGCCGTTTTTGCTATCTCCAATCCCTTCAGAAACAACTCCTGTTGCTTCTTTATCCTCTTATCCGCCAATGCCTTCTTCCTAAAGGCTATGACACCCTTTGTCTGGGCAGAATAGTCTCTGAGAACCCTTGCACCCGACTTTATCGCAGCACTTGCAAAAGGCTCTGGGAGGAAAGCAGCATCCACGTTACCGGAAGTAAGCATCTTCATGCGAACGGTCAAGTCCTCACATTGAATGATATACACATTCTTCTGCTTCTTTATGAGACTATCCGTCACCATCTCAGCATACTTATGGGTATAGCCATGACTATCAGTAGCGATAATCTTGTCAACCAACTGCTCCGTCCTTACGATACGTGATTTAGTAGATGTAAGCATCTTCCACGACAAGGAAGTTGCAGGACCGAGAGTCAAGGCAACAGAATCCTTATCCTTGAGCACATCAACCAACACGCTATCAATAACGGCACATTCCACAATATTCTTCATCAAAGCTATTCGACACTCTGACAGGGCGTTATAATGACGGATATGTACATCCACCCCAAGCGAGTCGAATATTCCCAAGGAATCCGCCCGACGTATAATGTCACAGTCACTTGTAGGGAGTATTCCGACCTTGAAAGCCAACGAATCCTCAATCCTCAGTTTCTCCCTCTCCGCCCTCGACAGGCGTGCCTTTGCCTCCTCATCGTCACACGAGATGAGGAACACATTTCCAAAGAGGACAGAAAGCAATAATATGCCAAATATAATATTACGTTTCATCGCGGTGCGAAATTACGAAAAAAAACGGAAAAAAAACAGAAAAGGGAGAAAAAAATTGAAAAAAAGGTTCCTACTCCCCAAAAGATGATACCTAACCAGTCACCCCCTCCTAATTTGTAAGAAGAAAAAACAGACAACCAAAATCATCGAACCATATCTGATACAGCTCTTATGTAAAGAGCATCAAATTACCATATAAACACCATTAAGATACAATTAAAATACCATTATATTACCATAGTTTATGGTATTATTATGGTATTATAATGGTAATATAATGGTATTATAATGGTATTATCATCGAGCTTAGTTAGGAGGAAGAAGGGTGGATGAAAGCAATCTTACATACCATGAAAAAAAATTTAACGTATATTGTTTGGCTATATTAGAATATTTCTTTACCTTTGCAAACAATAATAGTTAAGGTTCGAACACCAAATCGAATGTTATCACGATATTGGAAATTCAAAAAACAATAGAATGAGGAAAGCCCCCAAAAGCAATATTATCGGAATATTTTCTCAGATTGTATTTGCATTATTTGCATTTACATCCTGTATCTCTCCAGCTAATGATTTCTTTGTAGAGTTAGGAGATGATTATGCGGAAGAAATTGAGAATTATTGTATTGTAAAGATAATCTATAGAGTTCCTGACAAGGATAGGAATCCATATCAGTCAGATCCCTTTAACACAATTATACCAGGCAAGGTTGTAAATTACAATTATGATGATAATCATATTATTGTGCACCAAAGATATGACAGGCTTTATAGTTTTATGGACACATTAACAAGTGAGCATGACAAAGACAGCATTATCGCAAACTATGAGATGCTCAAAAAGATTAACAATTGCTATTGGATTATCTACAAGAAAAAAGATATTGTTGCAGGTCCGTTCAACAAACATGATTTCGATGTGAAATGCAAGAAAGAACGCATCAAACTGGAATTCGAAGATGAACATAGATTGTTCTGGTAAAAAATGATAAATCAAAAAAAAGATAATATGACGAAGAAATATTTTGCAATTATAATGATGCTGTTTTTCAGCATCAACATATTCGGACAAGTACGGGAGTTTCATAGCATTCCAACATAGAAATTAAAATCATTTTCTTCATACTTTGATGATAAATAGCAAGTAGAAATAGCAAAATCCCGAATATTTTTAATTAAAAACGGCAAAAAAGTGACATTTTTTTCATAATTCGGGATTTTTTGATTAACTTTGCAGGCCAATGGCAAGGTTATAAGGTTATGAGGTAAAAGGTCAGCATCGATTAATAAGCATTCTGACCTTAAAACCTGAAAACCTATAAACCTTTAAACCTTAAATAAAATTGGCAAAGGATAAGACAGCATACGTTTGTGACTACTGCGGACAAGAGGCGGCAAAGTGGATGGGTAAATGCCCTTCCTGCGGTCAGTGGAATACGTTCAAGGAAGTGCGTATCTCTGCTGAGTCACCTGTCAAGTCGGCACGTAAGGCGGCTTCTTCTGTTGCCACGACATCGCTTCGTGCAAGCAAGACGGCACGCGCCGTTAGCCTTCGCGACATCTCCACAAAGGCTGAGCCGAGGATTGACACGCACGATGCGGAACTGAATCGCGTACTGGGTGGCGGTATAGTACCCGGAAGCATAATACTTCTCGGTGGCGACCCGGGCATAGGAAAGAGTACGCTCACGCTCCAGACGATAGTACAGATGACGGAACGCCGTGTGCTGTACGTAAGTGGTGAGGAATCTGCACATCAGATCAAGATGCGTGCCGAGCGACTTGCGCCCGATGCAGGCGAGCACGTTATGATACTCTGTGAGACATCGCTCGAAAACATCTTTAAGGAGATTGAGGCTGTGGCTCCTGAATTGATAATCATCGACTCAATACAGACAATGGAGACAGAGGATGTAGAGTCGGCTCCAGGTAGCGTGACGCAGATTCGCGAGTGCGCCTCTGCCCTACTCCGCTTCGCAAAGACAAGTGCTATTCCTGTCATTCTGATAGGACATATAAATAAGGAGGGAACGATAGCTGGTCCGAAGGTGCTTGAACACATAGTGGATACCGTTATTCAGTTTGAGGGCGACCGCCAGAACATCTACCGCATACTTCGCTCGATAAAGAACCGTTTCGGCTCTACTTCGGAACTCGGAATATACGAGATGCTTCAGAATGGTCTTCGTCCTGTGACGAATCCTTCAGAGCTTCTTCTTTCCGACGAGCGTCAAGGAATGAGCGGAATAGCGATTTCGGCTGCCGTGGAGGGTATGCGTCCGTTCCTTGTGGAGACACAGGCATTGGTAAGCACAGCTGCATACGGAACTCCGCAACGCTCGGCAACGGGTTTCGATCAGCGCAGACTGAACATGCTGCTTGCCGTCCTTGAGAAGAAGGTGGGATTCAAGCTGATTCAGAAGGATGTGTTCATCAACATTGCGGGCGGTCTGAAGGTTACGGACATGGCGATGGACCTGAGCGTGATAGCATCCGTATTCTCAAGTAACGTGGATATTCCGATAGAGGAAGGCTGGTGCATGTGCGGTGAGGTGGGACTGAGCAGCGAGGTTCGTCCTGTCAGTCGCATAGAACAGCGAATTGCCGAGGCTGAGAAACTTGGTTTCACGGATATCATCATACCGAAACGCAACTCGAATGCCTTGAAGGGTAAGAAATACAGCATACGCATTCATCCTGTAAGTAAGGTTGAGGAAGCGATAAGGACGTTGTTTTCATAGACCCCAACAGCCCCTCACCCGTCACTACGTGACCCCCTCTCCCCAAGGGGCGAGGGGAAAGTTACATTCTTACGCGGTCAGGAACTAATAAAAGAGAAGTTACATTCTTCCGCTATAAGAAACTGATAAAAGAAATAAACAACAAAAAGTATTTAAATAATCATTTAGCCCTTAATTGGAAGTACATACTTCCTCCTCGCCCCTTGGGGAGAGGATGTCCGTAGGACAGGTGAGGGGCCGTAAATCGTTTTTTTATGGTAAAAATCACTAAAGAGGCTGCTCTCCAGTATCACGAGACCGGCCGTCCAGGAAAGATTGAGGTAATGCCAACAAAGCCTTACCACACTCAGACAGATCTCTCACTTGCTTATTCTCCAGGTGTAGCGTTCCCATGTCTTGAGATTCAGGAAACACCAGATGCTGCTTACAAGTACACAGACAAGGGTAACCTCGTTGCCGTTATCTCTAACGGTACTGCGGTGCTCGGTCTTGGCGACATAGGTGCAATGTCAGGCAAGCCTGTAATGGAGGGTAAGGGTCTGCTCTTCAAGATCTACGGTGGCGTTGACGTATTCGACATCGAGGTTGACGAGAAGGATCCTGAGAAGTTCTGCGAGGCTGTTGAGAAGATCGCCCCAACATTCGGTGGTATCAACCTTGAGGACATCAAGGCTCCTGAGTGCTTCTACATTGAGGAGCGCCTGAAGAAGTCTCTCGATATTCCAGTTATGCACGACGACCAGCACGGTACCGCTATCATCTCTTCTGCAGGTCTGCTCAACGCCCTTGAGGTTGCAGGCAAGAAGATTGACGAGGTGAAGATCGTTGTATCAGGTGCAGGTGCTGCTGCTATCATGTGTACAAAGCTCTATATCGCCCTCGGCGCAAAGAGAGAGAACGTGCTCATGCTCGACTCTAAGGGCGTTATCACATCTGACCGTCCAAACCTCACAGAGCAGAAGAAGTTCTTCGCAACAGACCGTCGCGACGTTCACACTCTCGAGGAGGCTATGGTAGGTGCTGACGTATTCCTCGGCCTTTCTAAGGGTAATGTCGTATCTCAGGATATGATCCGCTCTATGGCTAAGAACCCTATCGTGTTCGCTTGTGCAAACCCAACACCAGAGATCTCTTACGAGGATGCAATGGCAGCACGTCCAGACGTACTCATGTCAACAGGCCGTTCTGACTATCCAAACCAGATCAATAACGTTATCGGTTTCCCTTACATCTTCCGTGGTGCCCTCGACGTAAACGCTCGCGCCATCAACGAGGAGATGAAGATTGCTGCCGTTCACGCTATCGCTGACCTCGCTAAGCTGCCAGTTCCAGACGTAGTGAACCAGGCATACAACGTGAACAACCTCACATTCGGTCCTGACTACTTCATTCCAAAGCCAGTTGACCCACGTCTTATCACAGAGGTATCTGCTGCCGTTGCTAAGGCTGCTATGGATAGCGGCGTAGCACGTAATCCTATCACAGACTGGGACGCATACAAGCGTAAGCTCCGTCGTCGTATGGGTCAGGAGACAAGCGTTACACAGAATCTCTATGAGACTGCTCGCAAGCACCCACAGCGCGTGGTATTCGCAGAGGGTCTGCACCCAACAATGATCAAGGCTGCCGTTCAGGCAAAGGAAGAGGGTCTCTGTACTCCTATCCTTCTCGGTAACGACGAGATGATTGAGAAGAAGGCAAAGGAACTCGAACTCAACCTTGAGGGCATCGAGATTGTAAACCTCCGTCATGACCGTGAGCGTGACCGTCGTGAGCGTTATGCTAAGATTCTCTCTGACAAGCTCCAGCGTGAGGGTTACACATTCGAGGAGGCTAACGATAAGATGTTCGAGCGCAACTACTTCGGTATGATGATGGTTGAGACTGGCGACGCTGATGCTTTCATCACAGGCGTTTATACCAAGTTCTCTAACACTATCAAGTGTGCCAAGGAGGTTATCGGCATCCGTCCTGAGTACAACCACTTCGCTACGATGAACATCGTGAACTCTAAGCGTGGTACTTACTACATCGCTGATACCCTCGTAAACCAGTCTCCTGACAAGGATACTATCAAGGATATCGCTCGCCTCACAGCAGATACTATCCGCTTCTTCAACGATGAGCCTCGTATTGCAGGTATCTCATTCTCAAGCTTCGGTGTTGACAAGTCAGGTACCCCACGCATGATGCACGATGCTATTGCAGAGCTTCAGACAGAGTTCCCAGACCTTAAGATTGACGGTGAGATGACTGTTGACCTCGCTCTCGATCAGGATCGTCGTGATGAGAAGTACCCATTCCTCCGTCTGCACAACGAGACTGTCAACTCAATGGTGTTCACATCTTTGAGCGCAGCAAACTCTGCTTACAAGCTCATCAAGCAGTTCTCTCCTGAGACTGAGGTTATCGGTCCTATCCAGATGGGTCTTAACAAGCCTATCCACTTCACCGACTTCGACTCAAGCGTTCGCGACATCGTTAACATCACAGCCGTTGCCGTTATCGACGCTTACGTTGAGAAGATTAAGAAGAACAAGTAAGTTCTACTTACAGGTTTGAAGGTTATAAGGTTATGAGGTTATAAGGTCGGAACGCTCTTGGGCTATACTGACCTCAAAACCTTAAAACCTTAGAACCTCATAACCTTATGAACTTTTGCACACGCATATAACGGTGTGCGCAGAACAAGCTTTTGTGCATGACGTTTCATCCCTCAAAATCGACAGTTCAGTAATTGAGTTGTCGATTTTTTTTCGTTTCATTTCCTTATATAATAACTTTGCATTCAACAAAGTAAATAATCCCCAAAATAAAAGAAAATGGAAAATTTCAAAGAGTTATTCGAAAGCCGATATACTTGGATAGAAGGTTATATGAGGAACGTCCGCCGTTACTCTCGTAAACTTGCCATCATCGATCCTGCTAGCAATAGGAAATGGACCTACGCAGAATTCAATGATGACGTAAACCGTCTAACCAATACTCTTGTTTCCTTAGGCATTGGCAAGAAGGAAGTCGTTATGCTTGACCTTCTCAACTGCCCAGAATTTGCTTTCGCTTACGTTGCAACACAGAAGATTCATGCAGTTTGCTGTCCTGTAAGCTACCGTCTCAGTCCTGGTGAGCTTGCCGACAACATCGAGGACTCTCTTCCAAAAGTAATCATCTTCGACACCACAAACGAGAAGACTGTCCTTGAGGCTCTAACCATAAGCGGACATAAGCCAGAGCGACTTATCGTAACCAATGGTAAGAGTGCAGGAGAGGTTTGCGCATACAAGGATTTCATTAAGGATGCCTCTACGGAAGAATTCTATGCTCCTTCTTCTGAATACAACATCTACGATGAGACCACCCGTCTTTACACATCAGGCACTACCGGTCGTGCGAAGGGTGTGTCTATGACCTCTATCAATGAAGTTCTGTCTGCTCATGACGTGATGATTCATTTCCCTATGAGCTATCGTGATGTGACAATGAACACGACTCCTTGGTTCCATCGTGGCGGATTACATTGCGCTGGTCCCGGTCCTGCCCTCTACGCAGGTGCCACAATGGTGGTAATGAGCCATTTTGATGCTCTCAAAACCCTCCAGTACGTATGGCAACACAAGATAACATTCATCATCGGAGTACCTACCGTACTCGAAGCTCTTGCCGATGAGCAGGAACGTCAGGCATACGATCTTCAGACACTCAAGGGCATCGTGACTATGGGAAGTCCGTTGGAGCGCTCTGCCTGCATACGCTATCAGCGCGTTCTCACACCAAACATCTATAACGGATATGGCACAACGGAGACATTCTGGAACACCTTCCTGCGCCCATTCGACCTTCCTGAGAATGCTGGTACAGCCGGAGCTTCATGCGTTGACGATGATGTGCGCGTGGTAAAGGTCTATGAGGATCGTCGTGCTGAGCCAGATGACCTTATCCCTACCAATAGCACAGAGGTCGGCGAGGTTATAATCTGCTCTCCAGCCAAGTCACCATATATCTATTTCAATAACGATGTTGAGACCGAGAAGAAGTACTACAAGGGCTTCATCTACACCAACGACCTCGCAACATGGGATGAGAATCAGTTCATCACCATCGTAGGCCGCAAGGACGATATGATTATATCTTCAGGCGAGAACATCTACCCTACGGAGATAGAGGAGGTGCTCAACGTGCATCCGAAGGTTAAGGATTGCATCGTGACATCAGTTCCGGATAAGGTTCGTGGTCAGATAGTTACGGCATACATCGTAAAGGGTGACGATAGCCTCACACCAGAGGAGCTTGACGAGTTCTGCAAGAAGAGTCCAGACATCGCTAATTTCAAGCGTCCACGTTTCTATCGCTTCATTCCGCAGATTCCGTTCAGCGCAACAGGTAAGAAACTCCATGTCAAGATCAAGGAGACAGCGGAAAAAGACTTAAAGAACGGATTGTTGTATAGAGTGTAATAAGCGAAAAATCATATAATGAAAAAATGGAAAATACAGATTAGCATTTAGCGAAACCTGTATTTTTCATTTTATTATTTTTCATTTTTCATTTATTTTTGTATCTTTGCAGCGAATTTACAATTCATTATAAATAAAAATGAAGATACTGATTCTGGAGGATGAGATGCACCATTACAACGTACTCAGGCACATACTTGAGGACGTGATGCCGTCTGCCTTGCTGATTGGTCCCATACCGACCGTATCAGAAGCACGTCAATTCTTTCTCTCACAATCAGAAGCGGATATCATCATAGCCGACATACAGCTAAACGATGGTCTCAGTTTCGAAGCTCTTTCATGTGCTCCAGAGAAAACACCTATCATTTTCACCACAACACACGAAGAGTACGCCCTGAAAGCCTTTGAATTCAATAGTCTGTCGTATCTTCTCAAACCTATCAACGAGGAGCAGTTACACACGGCACTTCAAAAAGCGTTGCGCCTGTTTGCTGCCAATTCCATAACTAAAGGCACATCGCACAATACCATTAGTTTCCATTCCCTTAGCAAGAGGAACACCAAGTTCCGCGAGCGTTTCATGGTGAAGACAGCTAAGGGAGAGAAAATGATACATGTCTCTGGCATCAGATATTTTGTTTCAGAACAAAAGAACACCTATCTGAAACTACTTGACAACACTTCATATCCCATCAATATGTCGCTTGAGGAACTTGCCCTCCAGCTCGACCCTCAGAAATTCATGCGCGTGAACCGTAAGTTCATCGTGCCTCTTGAACAGGTTTCTGCCACGGAACGCCTCTCTAACGGCAAGGAAAGACTCATTCTCAAAGGCGATACCCCCCCAGAGATAATAATCTCACGAACAAGGAGAAATGAGGTTGGAGAGTGGATAGGAAAATGAAATAATTAAATGAAAAATGAAAAATTATAAAATACAGATTACGTTTTCCTTGTAGTGGCTATACGCGAAAATACCATATTGTATTTTTCATTTTTCATTTATTATTTTGTATTCACAAAAAAATGTATTATCTTTGCATGCAATTATGGACAATACGAATAATACTGTTACATCCGAGAAGCCGTTTTGGGGAATTAACGAACAGGGCAACACATGGACGCATCTCATAGGCGCCGTATTTGCACTATCTTCGATATGGATGGTATGGCCGGCAGCCAGCAAGAGTTGGCAAATGTCATTCGGAGTCATATTCTTCATCGCTGGTATGTTCCTCATGTTCCTCTCAAGCACACTCTATCACTGGGTGAAGCCGGGAATGGCAAAGGATGTGCTGCGACGACTCGACCATATCAGCATTTATGTGATGATAGCTTGCTCATATACCCCAATATGCGTAGGCGTGATAGGCGGCTGGATGGGATGGCTCGTATTCGGATTCCAATGGGCAGCCGTAATAGGTGGCGTATTCTATAAGATATTCGCTTTCGGAAAATATCCCAAGCTGTCACTCGCCATATACCTCACTATGGGTTGGAGCATACTGCTGATAGCTCCCGAGGTGTATAACAAACTGAACATAACAGAGTTTATCATCCTCCTTTCAGAGGGTGTTTTCTATTCAGCCGGAACATATTTCTTCGCACATGACAGCAAGAGATTCTTCCACCCTATCTGGCATATATTCGTGCTTCTCGGAGCAATGGCACATTGGACTCTGGTGCTGCTTTTGCTAATTAAATAGCGATAGAAGTCAGAAATCATCAATTTATGGCAAAAAAGTAATTCGTAATTTGTAATTCGTAATTCTTGTATGTTTCCACGCTTTGCAATCATAGAGCCAAACGTGCTCACGGGTCTCGGTCTTCAGAACATTCTTGAGGACATAATTCCCATGGCTGAGATAAAACAACTCCAGACCTTTGAGGAGGTTCTGGGACTCAAGACCGAAGATTTCGTGCATTTCTTCGTCTCTTCACGTATATATTTCGAGCATACGCAATTCTTCCGTCAGCAAGCGGCTAAGAGCATCGTGCTCGTTAATGGTGATATGGCAATCTCTGGTGTAAAGACCATTAACGTGTGTCAGAGTGAGAAAGACCTTGTGCGCGACATCCTTGCCCTGAACCGTAGCAAGCATGGACCTCACGGCAGCATGCCTATACCTCATCATGTGGCTATGCATCCTCAGAAATCTCCCGATATGATTCTCTCCCCTCGTGAGATAGAAGTGGCGGTACTACTGAGCAAGGGCTGCATCAACAAGGAAGTTGCCGACCGTCTCGACATCAGTCTTGCAACGGCTATCTCGCACCGCAAGAACATCATGGATAAACTTCATGCCCGTTCTCTTGCCGATGTCATCGTTTATGTGGTGATGAACGGATTGGCGGATGTGAGCGAACTGTAAAATTAAAAATTAACAATTAATAATTAACAGTTTCCATTCCAAAAGGTAATTAGTAATTTGTAATTCGTAATTAGAAAAGATGAACTTCCTCGGACTTATCATCGCCGTAACAACATTCCTTGTAATCGGCATCTTTCATCCAATCGTAATCAAGTCAGAATATTATTTCGGCGTTAAATGCTGGTGGGCATTCCTCATCTCCGGCATCGCCTTTATCGTTGCCTCACTCTTCACCGACAATGAGATTCTCAGTCCTGTACTCGGAGTCGTAGGCTGTTCTTGTCTATGGAGCATACTTGAGGTATTCGAACAACGACAACGCGTTAAGAAAGGCTGGTTCCCTATGAACCCAAAGCGCAAGCATGAGTATGAGAATGTAAAAATAAAATAACGATAAAGGCAGGGCTACTACCCTGCCTTTATTCGTCTGTCATAACGAGAGAATGTATTATTCCATAATAACACAACAGTACAATCGTATAAAAGTAGAAAAGAACAAAAGAAAAGGGTAATGTATTTTGAATTTGACAATATTGCACATGCTTTAATTCTTTTAGATTATTACTCCCCCATCCATTTTGAGAGAGACTTAGAGCTTTAATCACGTATCTACCGAATAACAGTCCTCACGAACTGCCCTACTAAGTTCCGTTTGCGTCAGTCCTTTACCGCTCCCCTTCTCCTCCCATCCGGAATAAGAGTTGAATAAGAGTAGCATAAGAGTAACATAGGAGTTACATAAGACTCACCATCGTGGTACCGAGCGGTGG
>CADCIQ010000078.1 GCA_902801425.1 uncultured Bacteroidales bacterium
GCTGTCGCATAACATTAATATAGGACATTAATGAAACATTAATTGTGACATTAATTAGCCTTACGGCTTAAACTCTCATCAATTTTTGTCCAAATTAACATCTTAATTAACGTCCTAATTAATGTTTGAAAGCAAAGCAGAACCCTATTTGTTTTCGTCGAACTGACGTTAAATTACAAACCAAAACGACATGAAGAAATCAATCTTTATCACAGCCTTGGTAATGGCTATAAGTTCTGCGACTTTTGCACAGGACAAGGCAGACGGGAAATATATTATTCCGACAACGAACAATAACGGGGATTACCCTCGCATCCTTGAGGACAACAGCGTGCTTCTGCGTGTTCGTGCCAATGATGCAAGCAACTGGAAAGTGAGTCTCGATGCTGACTGCAAATTCACGAAACAGGAGGACGGAACGTGGATTGCAAAGACTAAGCCATTGGTTGAGGGATTTCATTACTACTGGTTCAACATCAACGGATTGGATGTGGCTGACCCTGCAAGCAAGAGCTATTACGGCTGCGGAAGAATGACGAGCGCGATCGACATTCCTGAGAAGAACTGCACGTTCTACAACCGTAAGGATGTGGCTCATGGCAAGGTGGTTCAGACAGAGCTTTTCTCTACCGTAAGAAACAAGCATGTCGGCATGTGGGTCTATACTCCGGCAAGCTATGGCGATGGCAGGAAGGAATACCCGGTTCTCTATCTTCAGCATGGCGGTGGTGAGGATGAGACAGGATGGATTAATCAGGGAAAGGCGAACCACATCCTCGACAACCTCGTGGCAGAGGGCAAGGCAAAGGAGATGATCATAGTGATGGTGAACGGCACGTTCAGCGTACCCGGCAGACCGTTCTCCTATTCGGTTGAGGGCATCAAGCCTTTCGAGGAGGATCTGATAAAGAACGTGATTCCTTTCGTAGAGAAGAATTTCCGCGTGAAGAAAGACCGTAAGAGTCGTGCCCTTGCAGGTTTGTCAATGGGTGGTGGCGAGACATTCTTCGCTGGTTTGCAGCATACGGAACTGTTCTCAAGTCTCGGAATATTCAGTACTGGAGTGTTCGGAGGAATAAAGGAGAGTGGGGCGTTTGACGCAGAGAAGGCATTGCCCGGACTTATCTCCAATGCGAAGAAATACAACGAAGACCTTGATGTGCTTTATATCTCCGTTGGAACTGAGGACAACCGCATCACTTCCACCAAGAAGGCTGTGGATGACATGAAGTCAAAGGGCTTGAACATCGTGTTCAACACCTTCCCAGGAGATCACGAATGGCAGGTATGGCGTAAGTCGCTGCATGATTTTGCGCAGAAGATATTCTAAACGGCCTCTCCCCCCGCCCTCCCCCGTAGGGAGGGAGCCGGAAGGCGAAAGGCAAACGTCTTCTCCATACAATATTAGAAAGACAAATTATAATAACGAAAGAATCTAAATTAACACAGCCAATCCTCCATTAGCGAATCGGCTCCCTCCCTACGGGGGAGGGCGGGGGGAGAGGCCAAAAATAGAAATGCAATGAAAAAGTATTTGTTATCCCTATTTATGATGCTGTCAGCCATGAGTTCTATGGCGCAGATGATGCCTAAACCTATCGACATCGACCTATGGCAGAACGGTCTGCCTAACAGTAACGGTATTGACAAGACGCAGCCTTACAGCGATGAGACTCGTAATTTCAAGCCTTCTATCAGAGTGTATCTGCCTTTTGGCAATGAGACAAACAGACCAGCCGTGCTCGTAATCCCTGGTGGTGGCTATCGCGTTCTCTCTCTCGGTCAGGAGGGCTATGACTGGGCAACGCATCTTATGAGCAG
Organism: uncultured Bacteroidales bacterium; assembly: GCA_902801425.1. Classification (GTDB taxonomy): domain Bacteria; phylum Bacteroidota; class Bacteroidia; order Bacteroidales; family Bacteroidaceae; genus Prevotella. The sequence goes on from CADCIQ010000078.1 coordinate 1,822, forward strand.
AGGCATCGTTACTATCGTGTTGCGTTACAGAATGCCTAACGGCGTTACGGAAGTGCCTCTGAGTGATGCCACCGAGGCTATGCGACTGATCCGTGAGCATGCAGCCGAGTGGAAGATTGACCCTAACAAGGTGGGAATACTCGGTTCTTCTGCGGGCGGTCATATCGCTTCTACCATTGCTACGCACAACCCACCAGAGACTCGTCCTAACTTCCAGATTCTCTTCTATCCTGTTATCTCTATGGACAAGTCAATCACCCACATGGACTCTCACAACTGTCTTATTGGCGAGAATGCCTCTCCTGAGCTTGAGAAGAAATACAGCAATCATCTTCAGGTTACCAAGGATACTCCTCCTGCAATCATTATGCTTGCTGATGATGACTTCCTCGTTTCTCCTCTCAATTCTGCGGAATATTACATGGCTCTTCGCAAGGCTGGCGTAAAGGCTTCTATGCACGTTTATCCAAGTGGTGGTCACGGCTTTGGCTGCGGAGCTTATTTCAAGTATCATCATGAGATGATGCAGGAATTGTACAGGTGGCTGGAAACGGTGAAATGATGAGTGAAAAGTGAAGAGTTAAGAGTGAAGAATTTGAGTTACTCTTTATTGCGAAAAGACGATTAACTGCAATACTAATTTAACGTGAGTTCGACGAAAAGCGCCGAAGGTGCGACATCTAATAGGGCAGTCCGCAAGGGCTGTTACCATGATAATTTTTTTTAGTGAGCGCCGTAGGTGCGACACCTAATAAATACAATAGGTGTCGGTCCTTCAGACCTCAGATTACTATAATGTCCGTAAAACAACGGCTCTTACGAACCGCCCTTTTAGGTGCCGCTCTTTGGCTTTCCCTTCGGCCGCCGACCTCTTCGACGTTCAGAGCTCCTTCAACCACGTGTTTTTCAATGATATACGAGTTAATTAAATTCATCGGACTCACGTTAATTTAAATTCTTCACTCTTCACTTTTTCAACTCCTTATTACTCCTTAAAAACTTAAACCATACCTGTTGGATGAATTAGAATAGTGCATACTTAACTTGTCCTATCGGTTTTTGATTGATAAGATTGAAATACTGTAACATTGTGAATGCAGCAACCTTTGCAGCCATTCTAGCCAAGAAGCCTTCTGGTTGCTTCGCGTAGTTGCGTATCATCATCAGATGGTCATTCAATTGTGAGAAAACCGTCTCTATTCTCTTCCTGAAACGCTTGTAAGCAATGGAAGGCTCTTTCCTGTTCTTCTGATTCAGTCTGTATGGAACCTCGAGGGTGATGTTCGCAGTTTCAAACAGATCCTGCTGTACCGAGGCACTCAGATAACCCTTGTCTCCCAAGATCGTACAGTCATGATATTCCCACTTTACGTTTTTCAGATAACGAATGTCATGTACATTTGCAGCTGTCATGTCGTAGGAATGTATGACACCAGTAATACCACACAAGGCATGGAGCTTATAACCATAGTAGCGCATGTTCTGTGATGCGCAATACCCCCAGGCAGGAGCCTGCTTGATGTCAGCCTTACCCATGGAGCATCTGTTAACCCTGGCATTCTGGCATACCTTTAAAGGCTTGGAGTCTATACAAAACATAGACTCGCCTACATCAATTTTACCGGCAATAGCCTTGCGTATCTCCTCACCGAGAATCCGCGTCTTCTTGCGTCGCTGATTAAACTGACGACGGGTTATCAGATTGGGAATGGCATTAGGACATTCTTTGTTCAATCTGTTAAACAGATAGTTCTCACTGTCTATGCTGAATGCCTCTGCCGTAATGGATAGAGCAATCACCTCCAAGTCGGAGAATTTGGGGACAACGCCACAACGGGTGACATTTCCATTAGAATTTACCAGATTTCCTGCAAATTGTTTGCAGATCTCAAGAATTTTTCCGAACTTTGCAACGAAGTTGTACATAGCGATGATAATAGTACTTTTTGTTTTGTTACTCTAAATTACTAAAAATCAACGATATGTGCAACTTTTTATTCGTAAAAATAGTTAACATTTAATTCATCCAACAGGTTTAAACCATAAAAATTAAGAAACAATGAAAAAAAATATTATGGCAATGGCGCTTGCAGGTTGTGCCCTGAGCGTTTCTGCACAAGATATAAGCCTTCCTGCTCCTGATTTGTCGGAGAAGTCAATGTCAGTAGTAGAGGCTTTGAAAACACGCCATTCCGTTCGTGAGTTTGATGCAACGAAGGAACTGAGCAATCAGCAGATCTCAAATCTCTGTTGGGCAGCCTTCGGAATGTCACGCGATGATAACCACCGCACGGCACCAACGGCAATGAACCGTCAGGAAATCCGACTCTTCGTATTCACAAAGGCTGGTGTCTATGAATATGATGCTAAGGCAAACAAACTGATAAAGAAGGCAGATGGCGACAAGCGTGAACTGATGGCAAGCAATGGCGGTAATGCCGGGTTTAAGCAGGATTTCGTGCTTAATGCTCCTGTAAGCCTCCTTCTGGTGATAGACTATGACAAGTTCGGCTCTTCGGACGAGAAGGCAACAATGATGTGTTGCGTAGATGCAGGAAACATTAGCGAGAACATCAATCTGTACTGTCAGGCAGTAGGTCTTGCAACCGTTCCTCGCGCCACGCACGACACTAACAGCATCAAGGCTCTTCTCGGATTAACTGATAAGCAACTGCCTATCATGAATAATCCTGTGGGATATGCAAAGTAATCTCCCTCATTTATATAAGCAAGAGAAAAGCGCAAGCCGAAATGGCTTGCGTTTTCTTGTTTCTTATCCTTGAAACCATCCTTAGTTTCAAGATTGCGGAATGCTGATAATCTGCTTGAATGCCTTTTTCTTCTTCAGGTTACGGTCGAAGAGGAGAGGGTAGTTGGTTCTGTTTGGAATAGGGTAGTTATTCTTCCACGAAACACCATCGTGAAGCCCCCAGAAGGTTACTCTCGCAATCTTATCGCGCTTGTTGTAGATGCATCGCATAATCTCCTCATATCTGTCGGCTATCTGCTGATCAACATCCTCTGGAAGCCCATCGGCGTATGGATTAAGCCAGCGCATGAACTCCTCACGCTGAAGTGCTGGGTCGAACAATGCCTTACCCGTCATCTGTCCTTCCTTTGAGAATGGTAGCATATCAATGTCAAGCTCGGTAATCATAACCTTCACGCCAAGGGCAGAGAGACGGTCAATGGTAGATTCAATGTCCTTGATGTCAGGATAGTTAAGTCCCCAATGTCCCTGAATGCCGACACCGTCAATGCGTATGCCCTTTTCCTTCAGCATCTTCACTATATGCTCAACACCGTCAACTTTTGTCTGGCGCCACATATTATAATCATTATAGTAAAGCTCGGCATTAGGATCGCAACGCTGTGCCGTACTGAAGGCGAGACACACGAGTTCATCCCTGTCCTTATAGTATTTCTCCCAACCCTTGTCATCACGATAACCACCTTCTTCACTTACAATCTCGTTTACTACATCCCAGGCATATACCTTACCAGCAAAATGCGTCACGGTCTTTTCTATATACTCCACGAGATTAGCCTTCATCTCCTCCTGAGAACGCACGCTACCATCTTCCTTTAGCCAGAAGAAATCTGGTGTCTGATTATGCCACATCAACGTATGTCCGAGAGCCTTCAACCCATGATCGGCAGCAAACTTGCAATAAGCATCACCAGGGGCAAAGTTCCAGACATCAGGAGATGGATGTACTGTCTCCGGCTTTAGGACATCCTCCGGTGAAACGGCATTGAATTGCTCGCAGATTAGGTTCAGGCAGGCAGTATCGTTGTTTGTGATGAAATCCTGCGACACGGCAACTCCCACAAGGAAATCATCGGCAAAGGCTTCTTTCAGGGTTTCTGACTGCTGCTGTTTCTGTTCGCTCTTGTTTCCGCAACCTACAAGAAGAGCGGTTGTGAGTAATAAAAACACATAGTTTTTTTTCATAATGATAATGATATTTATTGTATAGATTAGCCTTGCAAATATACAAAAACATTTCCGAACCTGCAAATTTTACGGTTGATTTATGTCGATTCATAGACAAATACGAAAAAAGTAAAAAAATATTTTCATCTGCATTAAACCTATTGATGTTTACTGCGTCTTTAAGAATATAGTAATAACTAAATGAGTTTCTAGAATATCAACTTTAATGTACAAAACCTATTTATTTGCGTGCGCTTTTTCCTGTCTCAGCACATTGTCTGCCTACGGTCAGCAAGCTTTAAAGCTAAATGACAGCGAATACTTTGAACGCCAGGGAATTAATCTCTTGGTATTCAACAATAGTTTCAATGGAGGGTTCAACGATGAGAAGAACTCTGGCATAGAACTCATACAGCATGGAGTTCGCGTTGCACAGGGAGGTGCAGTTCGTCTGAGCAATACCCCAGAGCAATGGGATCTTGTTCCTAAGATGATAAGCAGGAAAGTTGACAAGGAGCATAATGCCGTAGAGGTAGTACTCCGTTATGACGATTATGATTTTGAAAGCAGGGTAGTAGTGACCAGAGATTATAGGCAAGGATTACATCTTCCGTGCTGCAAACTATCTATTCGGCTGTCATCCTTATCATAACTACTCATTTGTAGCTACATTGGGTGCTGCTCGTCCAAAGAACGTGTTCTATGGCAATAACAGGGCGGATTTCTCATTCATTCCGGGTAATATGGCTCCAGGAGTACTTTTCCGCAAGCCCGATCATTTCGAGAATTATGATGATTGGCCATTCCTCTGGGGACAGAATGAAGGCACCATTGCCGGCAACACTCAATATGTAATATTTGGATCTGCTTTAAAAAACATGATAAAATAATGTTGGTTTTATGATTTCGTTTGGAGTCCTCTCCCTTTGGGAGGGGGCTTTTTTAAGCTACAAATGTCAGAATATTCAAGAAATAGCGGTTTTATCGAACATTTTCTTAGAAAAATTCATTTAATTTAAGAAAAAAATGTATCTTTGCAGTCGGAAATGGCTGAAGCGTGTCGGGCGTTAGCGGATTGTAAATGTTCGCAAAAACACATACACCACTACCTATCACCTATCAGCCATCTGTCAATTATTAAAATTGCGAACAAATGAGAAAAATAAAATATATTCTCGCTTTTGTCTTGACTCTCGTATTTACAAATGTTTTTCTAACATCCTGCCACAATGATGAAAAGCCTGAGGCTGTCATTGATGAAGGATTGGTAGGTACGTGGGCATCTCTGGATAACAAGAAAGACTTTCACGAGGAAATAGAATTTCAGGCAAACGGCAGCGTCACATCTACGCTTTATGCCAATAGGAAAGCCTTGGATGTAAGGTTTGTCGATGCTGATGGCGTTTGCCATAAGGTGAAGGGAAATTTCCGTACTGAGAGTGATATGGTGAAGCTTTCAAAGATTCAGGTGTATGACTATGAGGAGTATCATGACTGGAACTGGCATGGATTGGAGATTCTTGAGAATGTGGCTGACATGAACTATCTTATGCAGGCACGCTATTCTCTCTCTCATAATGGTGATACACTCATTCTTCATTCATCTACTGCCGATGGTATGGAGGATAACATCTACATTAGGAAAGCGAAATAATCCCTCCCTTGAAATTAGTACTTTTTCAATATAGCCCCTCACAAGGGGCTTTGTTGTTTATATTAAACCTTATTGAAGTTCAAACGTATAATAAAGACAGAATAAACTAAAACTAAATATATCTAATAAAGTAAATATGAAGAAAAAGACATTATTATTCGGTGCTATGGCTGCACTTATGGCTTGTACACAGGCACAAGCAGGAAATAAGACTCATTCACTCGTTGTTTATTACTCTCAGTCAGGCACAACGGAGAAGGTTGCGAACATCATCCAGAAAAAGACAGGTGCTGATATTGAGCGTCTTCAGCCTGTAAATCCATACACAGGCGATATGGGGGCAATTGCAGGTGCATTTATGGGAGAGCGCAAGGACGGCAAGTTCCGCGAACTCAAGCCTCTGAAGGCAAAGGTTGCCGACTATGATACTCTCTATGTAGGTACTCCTGTATGGGCTGGCACAATCTCTGGTCCTATCCATAGCTTCATAAAGGCAAACAACCTCAAGGGTAAGGTCATCATTCCTTTCTGCACATTCGGAAGTGGCGGTAACACAAGTATTACCGACCTCAAGGCTGCATTACCAGAAAGCAAGGTGTCTTCTTCATGGTATGGCGTCAGGACTGCTCGTGTAGATAAGGCAGAAGCAGAGGTTGAGACTTTCCTCATTAACCTCGGTGTGCTGAAGGGCAAGAAGACATCACTTCCTGCATTCTCTGCACAGCATGCTGTTAGTGCTGATGAAAAAGCGATATTCGACAAGGCTTGCGGTAGCTACCCAATGCCTTTAGGCACTCCTTCTACCGTAGGCACACGTTCTCTCGATAATGCCACGGAGTATCTCTTCACTTGCAACAGCAAGGATATGCAGGGTAGGGAGAGCAAGCAACTTATCTATGTAATCAAAGGAAACGCGGAAGGTAGCGTGCCAGAGTTTACGCAGGTGGAGAGATAAGAAATGAAAAATGAAAAGTGAAAAATTATAAAATACAGATTACCATTTGTCGCGAAAAATACAGCGAACAAAACAAACTTGTATTTTATAATTTTTCATTTTTCACTTTTCATTTAACAAGCACCACGCCGTCCCCTTCGCCTTGCGTAGCTCAATCTCATTAAAATGCCCACCCTCATTCCATTCAAGGATGCAATGGTCAGGGCCTAACTGCGCTTCATGTCGCTTATGCTGAAGCCTAACCCTGTCACCGATAATGCAGAAAGGCTGCTTGCGAGTACATTCCTCCTTGTCGCCAAGACTCATATAGGCATACTTTACCTTTAGCGGATGCGCATCAGCATACTCATTCCATCCTTCCATCCATAGAGAAGGAGAACCGGCAAACACAGCGTCAAAGGCATCTGTGCGAGTAACGCTCCAAAGTGCGAAGAGACCACCAAGCGAATAACCGCCGAGAATCAGACGGAGAGGATGCATATTGTCTTTTATGTAAGGCAATAATTTCTTTTCGAGATACTGATAAGTATCTTCCGCACCAGTAGGACGAAGGTCAGCCTCAGTAACCTCAAATGCCACCATGCAGAAGGGCACGGACGACATCTCGGAGATAAGTCGGCACTCATCCTCTATCAGCAATCGCTCAAACTCCCCAAGGGGCTTTACGATTACCGCTACCTCGCTTTGTTTCTCACCAATAATATGACAGTTTCTGCCACCAATTTCTATAATCATTTATGAATAAGACTATTGAAGATATCATTTCACGCCGTAGCGTGAAGAAATACCTCGACAAGCCTGTACCTATGGAACTTGTCGAGGAAGTTGTTAAGGCTGGCACTTACGCCCCTTCAGGAATGAACAAGCAGTCGGCTATCATCCTTGCCGTAACTAACAAGGAGATGCGTGACCGTCTTAGTCGCCTGAACCTCCAGCTTGTAATAAACAGGAATCTCAGCACCTCTTCTGGGCATAATGATCCTTTCTATGGTGCTCCAGTTGTGCTTGTAGTACTTGCACGAAAGGATGTTGGCACACGCATCTATGACGGCTCACTCGTTATGGAAAACATGATGATTGCAGCCAACAGTCTTGGACTTGGCTCTTGCTGGATTCATCGTGCAAAGGAGAGCTTTGAAACGGAAGAGGGCAAGCAAATACTTCGTGATCTCGGCATAACCGATGAATACGAGGGAATTGGCAACTGCATCCTCGGATATACCGCTCCTGATGCCCTTAAACCACAGAATCCACGAAAGGAAGACTATGTGGTGTGGGTGAGGTAAATTTTTAAATGAAAAATGAAAAATGAAAAGTGAAAAATACAGATTACCTTTTTCGCGAAAAATATAGCGAATGAAACTAACTTGTATTTTTCATTTTTCACTTTTCATTTTAAGAGGTACACCCCTATCGCAATCTGCAATGCCAATATTGCAGGAACGCCATACTTGAATTTAAGGTGCATCGTCTTATGATGCCACACACGCATACCGAGCCATGCCCCTACGCTTCCGCCAATAACAGCGAGGAGTAGGAGAGTGGCTTCGGGTATTCGCCAAAGATTCTTCCTCGCCTTCAGCTTGTCAATGCCATAAACGATAAAGGCAATGATGTTGACGGCGAGGAAGTAATATATCAGAATAGTTTGTTGCATACCCAGAGAACAACAACAGCTCCAACTACAGCACATACAATCTCACCTACCAATGAGGCTACCTGAATGCCGAGGAACTGGAATATCCAGCCACCTACAGCTCCACCAACAATACCGAGGAAGAGATCTACGATACAGCCCTTTCCTTCTCTGTTAGTTAACTTACAGGCAATAAAGCCTGCCAGAATACCACAAATAATACCTGCTATCATAATTTCTGTATTTTTAGTTTTTGACAAAGGTAGTACATTTTACCAAACAACAAGAATTTTTAATGAAAAAATACGTTAAAACAGCTTGGTTTTCGCAAATTATACCAAGAAACACTTTGAAATCTGCAGGAAAATAAATTATCAGGAAATATATTTCAGTAAATTTCGTGCTAATATTTTGGAGAAATCAGATATTTTGTGTATTTTTGCAGCAGAATAAACCGTTAAATTTGCTGCCATGGATAGAAAACCGCAAAATAGATACATAAATCCCTTGACCGATTACGGTTTCAAGAAGATTTTCGGAGACAAGGAAGTCATGATGGCTTTCCTTACTGACTTGCTCCAACCGAAAGTGCCTATTGAGGATATCACATTCCTTGACAAGGAACTTGACGGGATGTCTGAATATGATCGCGGTGTAGTTTATGACCTTCTATGTAAAACTACAGATGGCAGCGAGTTTATAGTTGAGATGCAGAACAGAAGTCAGAATCATTTCAGCGATAGAATCCTGTTCTATCTTTCACGCTCATTCTCTAATCAGGAAGAAAAAGGCGATACGGATTGGGACTATCACTTGCGACCTGTATATGGAATATTCTTTCTAAACTTCCATTTACGAGGTTTCAAGCCCATGACATTAAGAACGGTTCAATTAAAAGTAGATGAAACTGGGGAGATTTTCTCCGACAAGCTAAAGGTCTTTACTCTCGAACTCTCAGATTATCGCAAGATGAAAGAGGAAGACTGTAAGACGCAAATAGACTATTGGTTGTATAACATAACAAATTTAGAGACTATGAATACCAATATACCATTCCAAAATAAGCAGCCAATCTTTGGTAAGGTTGGTAATATTGCAGAACTTGTACACATGACCGCAGAAGAGCGTAAGAAGTACAATGTCAGCATAGACTCCTATCGTACTAATCTCTCTGTCATGAAGAACGAGAGAGCCGAGGGACGTTTGGAAGAGAAAATATCTAATGCCTATAACTTAAAGCTCAATGGTGTTCCTGTTGATGTCATTGCTAAAAGTCTCGGGCTTTCTATTGAGGAGGTTGAGAATTTATAATCTCCTTAATATCAAATAGAATAATAACGAACTAATATATTAACCCTTAAAACATTATTAACAAGAAACAGAAAGTAAAACGTAATTAAACCAAAGACGAACGGTAACCGTTCCCCTATGCTGACAGAAGTCTCAGACTTGTTCAGCAGATAGTTAATCACATAATTATTAACTTCGGGTGAGCAACTACCGATTCTCTCGACATAAAATATAACATTGAGCTTTTAGCTCTTGTTCTCTCTAACCGAAATCGCCAATTTCACACATGAGAACAAGAATGCGAAAAGTTCCATGTCCGTTAAGGACGTGGACTTTTACCGTATCTTGTCTATGTGGATGGTGTTTGGCGATACCAGGTTAGAGGACGAGGATCTCGGAAGGTCTGCGCCCTTTTATTTTTGTCTAATCATGAAAAAGTTATTAACACTTATTTTCCTAAGCATGATTGCCTTCAATACAATTCATGCCAAAATAACTTGGGATATATCTGATTATGGTACATTGTTTATATATGGAAATAGTATGCCCGATTATGCTTATACTAGTGCTCCTTGGTTTTCTCGAAAAGATAAAATCAAGAAGGTAGTAATAGAAAACGGAGTGACAAATATTGGAGATCATGCTTTCAATGGTTGCTCAAACCTTACTTCTGTCACCATTCCAAATTCTGTAAAGAGTATTGGAAAATATGCTTTCTGGGGTTGCTCAGGTCTTACCTCCATCACCATCCCTAATTCTGTGACGAAAATTGAAGAGAGGGCTTTTTATGGATGTGAAAGTCTTACCTCCGTCACCATCCCTAATTCTGTGACGAGTATTGGAAATTATGCTTTCTATTGGTGTAGAAGTCTTACCTCCGTCACTATCCCTAACTCCGTGACGACTATTGGAGATTATGCTTTCTGGGGTTGCAAGAGCCTCAAGAAAATCGTTAACTGTTCTTCATTATCCCTTTCAAAAGGATCCTTGGGCTACGGATATATCGCATATTATGCAGATGTAGTATATAATAATGTGAGTATTGAAGGTGATTTTGGAATCTACAAGGATGTGAAAGGCAATAGTTATGTTTGTAATTATTTTGGATCAGACAAGAACATAACTATACCAAAGAATGTGTATGGGATTGCTGATTTTGCATTCTATGGTTGCTATGGTCTTACATCTGTCTCTATCCCTAATTCCGTGACAAGTATTGGAAGGGCATCTTTCATGGGGACAAGTCTTGCCTCTTTCATTATACCGAACTCTGTAACGAGCATTGGAAATAGTGCTTTCAAAGGTTGCAAGGGGCTCAACTCAATCACAATCCCTAACTCTGTGACGCATATTGGAGGTGAAGCTTTCGAAGATTGTACCAGTATCACCTCCATCACAATCCCTGAATCTGTGACAGAAATTGGTAATTATGCTTTCGAGGGTTGCTCTAGGCTTACCTCCCTCACCATTGGTGTGAAAGGTATACTAGGTGGTTGTTTAGGTTTATCAAACCTGAAAACTCTTACTATACTTGATGGGGTAACAGGTATTGATGGTTTTGTTTTCTATGAATGCTCTGGTCTCACCACAATTTCTATCCCGAACTCCGTGACGTGGATTGATTATGATGCTTTTAAAAGGACAAAATGGTATGATAACCAACCTGACGGCTTGGTTTACGCAGGTCTTGTTCTTTATAAATATAAAGGTAATATGCCTGCAAATACAAATATTGTTATAAAGGAAGGGACAAAAAGTATTACAAGTTTTGCCTTCGGGGGCTGCTCAGACCTCACCTCAATCTCTATCCCTAACTCTGTGATGAGTATTGATGATTGGGCTTTCAGTGGGTGCTCAGGCCTCACCTCTATCACTTCTGAAGCTATCATCCCCCCAAGTTTAGGTAGTTCTAGTTTTAATAATGTCAGTAAATATATTCCTGTCTATGTTCCAGCCAATAGCATTGCGCAATATAGGGCTGCTAATGGATGGAAAGAGTTCAATGATTTTCGGGAAATAGAAACATATAATCAGATAATTGCTGATGCTGTAATAGCAAAGATATCTGCTATTGGCAATGTGAAATATATTGATGCTTGCAAGGCTAAGATTGATGATGCAAGCAAGGCATATAATGCCTTGACTGATGACCAGAAAGC
>CADCIQ010000079.1 GCA_902801425.1 uncultured Bacteroidales bacterium
GCACAGACATCCTCACCGTCATGGTAAAGGACGTCCTAGAGGATGAAGAGGACTTCATACAATAGAAAGTGCGATTGCACTTGCCAGTTGAATTCGCGGGGTGTAAAAATATGTAAAAACAGTTATTAAAATATAAATACAAATTACCTTTTTCCTTTTCCATTCTTCCACTAAGTCTTCGTCATCCAGTTCTTGAATTCTGAAGCCTTGTTTTTGCTAACATACAAAGGCTCAGGCAGTTCAAGTTCCATATTTACAAGTAGTCTGTTGTCATACCATATAACAATTTCCTTTATATAGCTTCGTGAAACGATATATTGCTTGTTGGCACGATAGAATTTCATGGGATCGAGAGACAACATGATTGCGTCAAGTGATTTGCCGTATGATATGTTTCTCCCATCACTTAGGATTATCTGCGTCTTATGATCGGTGTTGTAGATACATACCACATTATTTACATCAACAGGTACGAGCTTATCGCGAACAGGAACGAGCAGGGATGACACATAACCTTCTGTATGTGTCTTTCCAAGGCTTACCACACGCTGAAGATATGCCATAACATCATTACTGGTAAGGCGTCGGAACTTTTCAAGCGCACGAGTCATGTCTGAAATCTTTATAGGCTTGAGCAGATAGTCGATACTATTCACGTTAAAGGCATCGATAGCGTATTGATTGTAAGCCGTGGTAAATATAATAGGTGTTTCCACTTCGATTTCCTGAAACAGCGTGAAAGCTGAGCCATCACTCAGATGGATATCCATAAAGATGAGGTCGGGAGCAGGATTTGCTCTCAGCCACCTTACGCTCTGCCTAACGCTCTCAAGAACATCAAGCACCTTTATGTCTTCGTCTATTTCATGAAGTATCGCAATAAGATCCTCACTTGCAGAGGTTTCATCTTCTATAATCAGAACTTTCATTTTGCTTTTTTATAAAGGGAAGTGTTCACTATTCACTTTTCACACTCAAAGGCATTATGACAGAGAACTCACTCTCTGTCTTTTCAATACGTATCTTCTTATCCATAAGCAACAGGAATCGTTTCTCCAGATTCTTCAATCCCGTGCCGTGGGTATCCTGTTTGTATTGCTTCGGGAATACAGGATTACTAATTATCAACTCCTTGTTCTTATTGGTATAAATACGGATATGCATTCTATGTTCGCTATCAATCATATTATGCACACCTACATTCTCAATCAAAGGAAGAAGTGCCAATACAGGTATGCCAAGTTCAAGACAGTCATCAGACACATCAAACGTGGCATCCCATTTCCCAGCATATCTCACTTGCATCACCTCACTAAAGGAACGTGCAAAATCAAGTTCCTCTTCAAGAGTCACCACTCCCTTATGCTCGCTCTGTAAGATATATCTGAAGATATCACTCAGATGGTCTATATAGCATAGAGCTACCTTGTCATTCTTCTTTCTTATAAGGCTACTTATACCATTGAGCGCATTGAAGAAGAAATGAGGATTAATCTGATTGGTGAGTGCCGTACATCTGCTTTGCAGACTCTCCATTTTCAGTTGTTTCAGTTCCTCCTCCTTCTTTTTATGAATACGATTAAGATAGTCTGTATATCCGAGGAATACGCCCATCATACCCAGCACTATGAACTGGAAGGTAAGGATGATAGGACGACAATCAAAATCGGAACATATAAGAACTGTGACACCCTTATATATGCCAAAGACAACAAGCGTATAAAGAATGTTGGGGAGTATTCGACTTTTGAAAGACTGTGTGTTGAGGACCTGTTGGTTCATGAACAATGAGCCATAGATAAACATCCAGAACAACAGGAAACGAATCAATGTGCCATTGATGTAGCTTCCTCTAGCCTCAGCGGAAATATATCGCCAGTCAAGATTAAGGAACAGCATATTTGGATAGCTGATAAAGATTGTACATACCAGGCTTAGCAGCAGGATGTTCGATAGATTTTTTTGGTTATTCATCATATTTGGATTAAATTATGCTACAAAAATACATTATTTTTTTCATATACCATAATAATATGGGCATAAAATCGCAAAAATGCTATAATTGTATTTATTATCACCATGATTACCCATATTTTTATTTGGATTTATGAAGAAAAAACTGTAATTTTGCATGCAACCAACTAAAGAACAGAGATTACAATATGACAGAAGTTCTAATAAGTGCCATCGGATTATGTGGTGCAACAATCATAGGTGCAATTCTGGGATTCTTCATAAAGGAGTTGCCTCATAAGTGGAATGACACAGTACTTGGATATTGTGCCGGAATAATGCTTGCTGCATCTACCATAGGTTTGATAGTGCCAGCATTCCAGCAAACGGATCAATGGTGGCTTGTGACAGTAGGAGTGATGGCAGGAGCATTGTTCCTCAATGTCCTTGATCTCATAACTCCACACCTTCATACCATTACCGGACTTGATCCAGAGGAGCACAAGAACAATGCCACCTTGAATCATGTGCTTCTCTTCGTCATGGCTATTGCCTTGCATAAGTTGCCCGAAGGTATGGCAGCAGGTGTGAGTATGTGCTCATCTGACGGAACAACAGACTGGGGTGTTTCCGTTGGTATTGCGATACAGAACATTCCAGAAGGAATGGTTATCATCGCTCCATTGCTCGTTGCAGGAGTCTCTGCAGCAAGGACATTTGGCATATCTATAGCAATCGGATTGCTTGAGATTATAGGCGTACTGATTGGTTTTGCCCTTGGCACAGCTTCAGAAGCATTCTTACCTGTCATGCTTGGTTTTGCAGGAGGCGCAATGCTGTATGTAACGAGTGACGAGATGATTCCAGAAACCCATACTCACGGCTATCAGAAACAAGCCACCTATGCCCTGTTGCTCGGTTTTATGACCATGTTATTACTTTGAAGCATAAGCACTTAAACCTTCGTATAGCTCAGGCTCATAGGTATGAAGGTTGTTAGGTCAAAAAGTTCTTAGGTCAGAATGCCATTTGCGAGGCAGACCTTATCGCTCAGCCCACATGGATGCTTGCCAGAGCGAACCTTCAACCTCAAAACCTTAAACATAGAAAATTGCGTAAGCACTAAAAATCAATCAAATGAAAACGATAATATTCCTTCACGGATTCTTTGCAAGTGGAAGTTGCATACCAGCCCTTGCTTTGAAAGAGGCATTCGCCAATAAGGTTCGTGTACTTACTCCAGATCTCCCCATTCATCCAAGAGAGGCTCTATTTTTTATCAAGCAGCTTTGCAAGGATGAAAATCCAGACCTTCTCGTAGGCAACAGTTGCGGTTCCTTCTATGCCCAGATAATAGCTTCAGAAACAGGAATACCAACGCTGCTCGGTAATCCTTATTTCAAGATGACGGAGTTCCTTAAGCAACGTATCGGTAAACATCAGTATAAGAGTCCTCGTGCAGATGGTAATCAGGATTTCATCATTGACGAGCGACTTATAAGCGAGTTTGAGGAAGTTGAGAAAATTCAATTTGACAATATCAATGACAAATTCAAGGACAGGGTATGGGGCATCTTTGGCGAGCAAGATACACTTGCAAGATTCGAACCACTATACCTCAGATACTATGACAATGCCAGTCATTTCCCCGGTGCTCATACCCCGACGGCAGACGAAATAAGGGCATGGCATGTGCCCTTGATTGAGAAAATTCTTATGGCAATACAATCCTAAAAAAGCATCTTTTCGCATAAAAACATACTACATCATCCGCTTAATACCGAAAAAAATGCATTTTAGATAATTATAAAATCGGCTTCGGGTATCCCTTTTTCTTTTTCACGCACGAAATACCAAAAAAACATTTTGATACTATTGTTATTTCATAAATAATAATTATCTTTGCAGTCATAATGACTAAACTCAAGTCTCGCAAACTCAACTTTCTGGGTTTAAGGTTTTGAGGTTGTAGGTTCTTGCTTTGGCAAGCATCCCCTATGGGCTGAGCAATAAGGTCTGCCTTGCAAATGGCATTCTGACATAAGAACCTTTTAACCTAATAACCTTCAAACCAATGAACTTGAGCTATGCGAAAGTTAATACTAGATAATAATTTACAAAATTTTATATCATCATGAAAAAAGAAGAAAAAGAATTCCTCAAAAAGGTAGAAAAGCTCGTTTTCGAGCAGATGAAAGATAAGCATGTGAACTGTGACACTGTTTGCGAAAGTCTCGGAATAACAAACCAGAATCTCCGTCGTAAGATTTTGGCAATCACAGGTCAGACTGGTGGTAAGTATCTCTTGACAATACGCATGAAGTATGCTCAGGAGCTATTGGCTAAGGGAAAGTATTCCGTTGGACAGGTAGCTCTGAAATGCGGATATGATGATGCCAATAATTTCAGTCGCACATTCAAGCGCGAGGTTGGACTGAAACCAACACAATATGTTGCAAACAACAAGGAATCCTAAACATCTGGATATAAAAAAGAGCAACAGAGGACTCATAGCCGACTCCTCTGTTGTTTTTTTATCTTCTGCACATAATGCTGGAAGACATGCATAATCAATAAAATATTTGGTGGTAATTATAATTAAGCAAGGGCATTCTGACCGTAATATGCATATTTCCTCTGATGAAATACCTGAAGAAGCATTGGAGTAGTCTTATAAAACAGATAACCAAGCATGCCTCCAACGGTATTATTCATCACGTCATTGGTCTCACAGAAACCACGCTCAAGGCAATACTGGGTAATCTCTATTGTGCATGAAAGAACCATTGACAGAAGAAATATCTTCAGCATTGCAGGACGCTTTAGGAATACGGCAGAACAGAATCCAACAGGAATAAACATCACGATATTGAGCACTGTCTCCATAATCACTTCCTGAGTAACGTATGTATAATTCCAGAAAGGAACAAACTCTACACCCAAGGAACATGTGGAATCCCTGAAGATAACGGTAGCACACATCAGCAATACCAAATACTCCACGTACATAACACCAAGTAGTCGTCTCAGTTTGATACGGATTATCTTCCTACACGAAAATATCCAAACTGCTACAACACATAGCACAATCAGAAGTATATCATACAGCCACTGTGGAGCTGAAGCATAGACAAAACTTAGTAAACTATACATAAGAAAATACTGGTTTATATTACACAATCTTCAATGTCGAAAGTCAAAGGTCATAAGCCTTAGTCTTTAGTCCTCAGACTTTAGACCTTAGTCCTTTCGGTTTGCAAAGTTATATTGTTTTCGTCAAATATCGAACAATAATCGGAGAAATAGACCAATTTTTATGAAACCTTTCACACTTTAAACACTTGTTTGTAATACACAACATCATCTGTTAAAAACTTTCAAATCCATACAAAACACAAACAAAAATGCATATAATTGGCAAAAAATCAAGCTTTTTTACACCGAAAAACAAAAAAATAGCGTTAACAATCTTGTAATTTTCAAAAAAAACATTATCTTTGTACCTTGTTGCTAATAAAAACATGTACAACTCCAAATTCTATTCAATACAATGAAAAAGGAAGATAAAGATTTTCTTAAGCAAGTGGAAAAGCTTGTTTATGAGCAAATGAAGCAGAAGCACGTGAACTGCGATACGGTTTGCGAGAGCTTAGGTATTACGAATCAGAGTCTCCGACGTAGAATTTTTACCATTACGGGACGTACAGGAGGCAAGTATCTTTTGACAATACGTATGAAATATGCAAAAGAGTTGCTGGCAAAAGACAAATATGCTATTAGTCAGGTAGCTTTGAAATGCGGATATGACGATGCAAACAACTTCAGTCGCACATTCAAACGTGAGGTTGGGATGAAACCGACCGAATATGCAGAAAGCTGCAAATAATAACTCTCAAAACAATTACGAATTACTATTTTCAAATAACCAAGTAAAAATATGTAATTCGTAATTTGTAATTATATATAATGAACACATTACTTGATGTACACACACATACCATCATGTCGGGGCATGCTTTCAGCACCCTTACAGAGATGGTAACAGAAGCTCAGCGCAAAGGATTAAAAGTATTCGGAATAACAGAACACGCACAAAACCTGCCCGGCACATGTCAACCCATATACTTCTGGAATATGCATGTCGTGCCACGACAATGGGGCGATATGCGTCTCTTGCTTGGAGCAGAACTAAATATTCTCGATACGGAAGGGCATCTTGATGAGGATATTGACTACTATCACCGTCTCGACATCCGTATCGCAGGCATTCACAGGCTTTGCTGGAAGGAAGGCTCAAAGGAAGAGAACACTCAGGGCATGATAAACGTAATTCGAAATCCAATCATCGACATCATCTCGCATCCTGGCGATGGAACTGCTAATTTGCTTTTCGAGCCTATCGTAATTGCAGCCAAGGAAACAGGCACGCTACTTGAAATCAACAACTCAAGTCTGAAACCATGCAGGGGGAAGATAGCGAAGGCAATTCCAAACAACCTTGAGATACTTAGGCTATGCAAAAAATATGAGGTACCTATTATATTAGGGAGCGATGCCCATTTTCATACGGATATAGCAAACTACGAGAACATCTACCCTCTTCTCACCGAAACTGAGTTTCCAGAGGCTTTGATTATCAATGACAAGCCTGACAAATTCTTAAAGATCATAGATTCAAAACATAAGAAATAATGAAAGATATATTACAATTCCTGCGCGACCTTTCGTGTAATAACAATAAGGAGTGGTTCACAACCAATAAGGACCGCTATCAGAAAGTGCTGGCCAAATGGCATGAATTCTGCGAGCAACTGATATGTGAGGTTGGAAAATATGATAGTGATATTGCACGCCTTACCATCAAGGACTGTACATACCGCATCTACCGCGACACTCGTTTCAGCAAGGATAAGACTCCATACAAAACCCATTTTGGCGTATTCCTTGCCCCTGGTGGAAAGAAGTCAATGCACGCAGGCTATTACTTCCATGTAGGCACTGGTGGCGGCAACTCATATCCAGAAGCCCACATGCTTGCTTCCGGCAACTATTGCTATGACAGCAAGACCGTCAAGGTATTGCGTGAGGATATAAGCGATGGATGGGAAGAATTCAGCAATGATGTGTTGCAAAAGGCTGATCCTTCCTTCTTCGTTGATATGGACGGAGCTTTGAAGAAAGTGCCGAAGGAATATCCCTCAGATGCTCCATACGCTGATTTTATGCGTCTGAAGAACTTCTGTCTTCTGACATACGTTGACGATAAGTTCATCACATCCCCTGACCTCGTTAAAAGAGTAGCAGAACTATTCCGCACCACCAAGCCATTCAATGACTATGTGAATCGGGCTGTGGATTATGTGAGGGAAGAGGAATAAGCCCCCTCCATCTCCCCCGAAAGGAGGGATTTATATATAGAACTGCCACTCATAGGTTTCCTTTTGGATTTACTATGAGTGGCAATCTTTTTGTCTGATATACTAACTCTCCCCCTCGGGGGAGTTGGAGGGGACCTTTACCTCACAACCTTCTTTCCATTATGTATATACACACCATTTGAAAGATTATCTACAACCTGACCATTGAGATTGTAATATTTGCCGTCTGCAGGTATATGTGCGTTTTGAGAAACATACTTAATGTCTGTTGAACCTTCATTAGGCACAAGCCAAACACCACTAACTTTCAGACTGTTGTTCCAGTCAACCTTCAGTACATGCAGATGAACAAAATCGTCAACACGCATCTCATTTGAAGATGTTAGCTTTGTCTTGAAATCTTCCAATGGAATGACGATGCACTTCAGGTCATCATCCCAATACTTGTCATATTCATTGAAGGAAACCTTTATCTCCTTCCACTGACCATGAGCAACAAGTCTATTGGCAAGTATTCGCAGGTTATTACCCTTACCCTTGATGATGATCTTGTCATAGTTACTGATATCGGCATAGTCGTCATGATCCACATTCACGAATCCTGCAACAGCAGTACCACCGCCTGCCTCCTGCTTCACATTCCAATCTACATTGTGAGGCGTTTCATACAATATTTTGGAGTTCTTGTCAGTACCATCCCATTTGTGGAAGAAATCCGTAGTCAGAGGAACCCACTCTGCCAAAGGCTCAAAGTCGTCAATCTCAAATAGATTTTCAATCATCGACATTACCGTGGATGATCTATATGGGAAATACTCCCTATGAAGTCGGTTACGCTCCGTCATATAGGTCTCATCAACGGTATAGAGCATTCCCGGCGTCTGATAAGGATGCACATCCCTGCGATAGTTTCCCCATCGTGCAGCCTCTGCATATATGGCAGTAGAGATTGTATTATAGAGACTATCCCAAACCTCTTCCGTACTCTTTGCACCGAGCATACCGTCATCGGCAAGAAGCACTTTTGCACGTTCCATATATTTCTTGGCAAAATGCTTATTCTCCATCAGATGGTTGAAGATGCCCGTAGGACTCTCATCACCATTATTCTTTGTCAGTACATTCTCGTAAGGGTTGTCTATGATAAGCTCTGAATCCCAGCAAAGGAATCTGAATCCCTGGCTCTCTTCACCTTTCCTTCTGATTGCATACCAGTTGTGATGATCCCAGTCGGTATTGCCGGCATACTGATTAATAAGCATATAGTCAATAAAGTTGTCAATATCGAGCAATGCCTCCTGTGAAGGATCATCATTACCATCAGCATCCTTACCCTGAAGAAGGTTGTAATATATGTCATCAGAGGCTTGAGCAGCAGTCTCAACCATCTTTATCCATGCTTCCAGGTCTCCCTCTGAAGCTTCAATGTGGTTACCACCCTCCTCTTCTATCTTTATCACGTCAATATCTTCTTTCTTGCCTCCAAGATGATCCTTGCCGTATTGGTCATCCACTCTCTCTGCCATGTTGTAGAGCCCCCAGTACATACCATTTAGGAATACATGAACATACAGGGCATTGACACTTGTCCAGCCCATCTTGCGTTGTATTCTCCTTGCCCACACATCACGCGTATATTGTGCCTTCTGACGATTAGACTCCATCCAGTGCTGCCAACTATTGCCGAAATGACATCTGAGAACAAGCTGATCGTATTTCTCTGACTCATCCTCTCTAAAAAGTGGATATTTAAGTGTCTTGTCTCCATACTCCTTCTTGAATACAAGGCGAAGTGAGTGCTTTGGATTCTTCTCCGCCAGACGACCATGACCACCATGAAGTCGCAATCCGCAGGTAACAGAGAAATCATGGTCACAACCGAACAGCTCTGCACTAACAGGACGTGTCCAGCCATTGCCAGTAGGATCACCGACTGGAGGGCCAGTAAATATGTAGATACCACCCTTCTCTTCATCGTTCTCATGACTGAAGAGATAATCCTTGTCCGTAACGATGCTCAGGACAGGTATCGACAGCAAGCCCTCCTTTATCTTTGCGGCAATGACAGGATCGTTAGCCATTCCCTGATCCATACCATAGTCAGCAGGAGCCGTGCCAAATGTTTCGGTGAAACTACCCCACTCTAACGGATAGCCTTCAGGAGTATCCGACTGATGCAACACATCATCAAGAAATAGATAAGTAGCTGTAGTTACGTTAGATAGAAGGCCGTCAGACCCCACCACGGCAGTCCTAAGCACCGTAGTGCCGTTAATTGTAATCGGCTCGGTATAAGCCGCACTCCCCGCAGTAGGCACGCTACCGTCGAGCGTATAACGTATCTTAGCCCCATCGCTGACCAGATTATCCTCATCGGTAATCGTCAGTTCAAAAGGCTTGTCATAAAAACCATGCTTCTGGCTTAGCTTTAGATTCTGCGCAGTAGCCGTGATACTCATTATAATGAGCAATGCCACGGATAATAGATTTTTCCTCATTTTAGCGTTTTATTGTTAGTCTTGTATAAGTACGAATTACTAATTACTTGGTTTTAATTACTAATTACAAATAATTCGTAATTAGTTTTATCGCATGCAAAGTTACAAAAAAAATGGAAGAGAGGAAAAAAAAGATGGAAAAATTTGGGAGCAACACATTTTTTTTGTACTTTTGCAGTTGACAAAAATAGTAATTAGTAATTCGTAATTATCTCATATTTATATTATAACACCTAAAATTTCAAAACAATGACACTAAACAATGTTTTAAATCAAACTTGGGAAATCGCAAAGAAGAATTGTGTTGCCTTGATTGGTTTCGGCTTCGTTAATGTATTATGTAGTTCCTTAACAAGCAGAACAAGCAATCAAGACCTTATCAAGATTATGAAAAAGGTTTCGGAAGGAGACCTGAAGGGAGCTAAGGCAATACAAGAGCTTGCCAATAGTACTCCTTTCTCTGCTACCGAGTGCATAATCATGCTAATCGGATTCTTGCTATCAGTATTTATAGGACTCATCCTGTTTCGCTTTGTAAAGAAAGCCATAGATGAAGATGACAACACCAGTTTTACTGACCTGATAAGTTCTTCTGCAATAGGATATTGCATGTATTTATTAAAGTATATCCTATACATCATTGCAATCTTTATCGCTACATTATGCTGCTTTATTCCTGGTGTATATCTTCTCGTGCGCTTTGCCTTCGTTCCATATATCGCAGCCAACGAGCCAGAACTCGGCATTAGCGAGACATTCGCAAAATCAATGGAACTCACAAAAGGCAAATTCTTGCAGTTGTTCGGATATGGCATCATCGGTGTCGTTATCACACTCTCTGGCTTCCTGCTTTGTTGCATAGGACATATATTCACAGGTCCACTGGCAGTAGTATTCCTTGGAGTTGTCTATAACGAGGTAATAAATGAAAATGCAGAAAACTGATGAAAAAGTGTAATCTGCCACTTTTTACCTTTTACTTTATACTTATCACTTTGATATGCCTCATATTGACTTTAGGCAATCCCCACAGCACATCATGGCCATTGAAATGTCCGCTTTATCAGTTCACAGGACTTCAATGCCCACTATGCGGAATGCAGAGATCCATACATGAGCTATTTCACGGAAACATAACAGAAGCCTGGACTCTCAATCCAGGCTTCATTATCTTCTCGTCCTACTGGATAATAGTCCTCCTCGGCATGTTTTTCCCTAATATGCAAAAGAATAATGGTATAGTCGAATTCTGTTGTCGTGACAAAACCATACTTCTTGCCCTCTTAGGACTTGTCATCTGGGGCATTGCAAGGAACATAATATATTGAAAATTAGTAATTCGTAATTAATAATATGGCTTGCACAACAGAATTTATAGATTTCGTTTGTTCACAACTTGAAGGTACAGGTGTTATAAGAACAAGGAAGATGTTTGGCGACTGGATGATATACATTGACGAAAAGCCAATTGTATTGGCATGTGATAACATCTGCTATGTAAAGAAGCTATCAGGCATAGAGAATCTGATGACTGATGCCATGACGGGTTCACCATATCCTGGAGCCAAGGAACATTACATCCTTGATATTGAGCATCGTGACATTGCCGTTAAGGTCGTCAAGGCACTATTACCTTTTGTTCCTTATCCTAAGAAGAAAGCAAAGAAATAAGAAACGCGAATTTCCAAAAAGAACGGAGAAGATTTGGCATTATGCGAGAAAATATGTAACTTTGCGCTCGTCTATTGAAACAGATATCAAAAAAAGCAAAGAACATTATATATGTCGGAAAATATTACAAGGATGGAGCGTGGCATACAGTGCCGTACAGAATTGCTACTGGGCAATGAGAACCTATCACGTATTCAAAACACTAAGGTACTTATCTTTGGTTTGGGAGGCGTAGGTTCATGGTGTGCCGAGGCTCTGGTGCGTAGCGGCATCCGCCACATCACCATCGTGGATTCTGATCGCGTATGCGTGACCAACTGCAACCGTCAGCTTATGGCTACAACGAAGACAATCGGCCAGGTGAAGGTTGAGGCTCTGCGCACACGTCTGCTCGAAATAAATCCTGATGCCGAGATTGAGGCATTGCAGAAGATATACGATAAAACAACCGCGGAGTCATTCCACATGGAAGACTACGATTTCATAATTGATGCCATCGACTCGCTTTCTGAAAAGGCCGACCTCATACTTCGTGCAACAAGTCTCCCGGAGCATAGCACATTCATATCCTCTATGGGTGCAGCCTTACGCACAGATCCGTTCATGGTTAGAAAGGCAGAGTTCTGGAAGGTTAAGGGCGATCCATTGGCTCGTGCTATCAGAAAGAAGTTCAAGCACATGAAGGTTTCTCCTGCAAGAAAGTTCCAATGCGTATATAGCGAAGAAAAGCCTATGGAGAATAAGGGCGAGAATCATGCTTGTGGCACGGGAGGCTGCCTATGTCCAAAGGCAAAGTTGCTTAGTGGAGAACGAGGCACGGACACAGCCGTATATGATGCTCCCGGCGACCAGCGTCTCGTAGAGCACGAATGGTGTTCTTCAAAGGCTCAGATCAACGGTTCTCTCTGCCACATCACCTCTATCTTCGGAATGTCAATAGCCGGCATGGTTATCAATAAGATAATCGGTGTTGAATGTTAGGTGTTGACGGCTTGCAGAAATTGTAAATTGTACATTGCTAAATTGTAAATATCAAGATGGAATATATGTCTAAGGAAGGCTACGACAAGCTGGTAGCCGAATTACAGGAAATGATAAACGTGGAGTTGCCAAGAGTCAAGGATGCCATTGCTGAGGCTCGTGACAAAGGCGATCTCAGCGAGAACTTCGAGTATCATGCTGCCAAGCGAGAGCAAGGTAAGCTGTTAAGCAGAATAAGCTATAAGCAGAAGATATTGGAGAACGCAAGGGTAATAGATGCCTCTGTTCTTGGAAGTGACACCGTAGGACTTCTCCGCAAAGTGGAGATGACGAATCTCGGCAACAACGCTAAGATGACATACACTATCGTTAATCCTCACGAGGCAAATCTGAGGGAAGGTAAGATTTCTATCAAGTCCCCTATTGCCGAGGCTTTGTTAGGCAAGAAGATTGGTGAGACAGTTGAAGCCCATGTTCCTTCTGGCATTCTGAAGCTAAGAATTGACAATATCACATTGTAAGTGATGCAGACAGGTAATTCACAACCCAGGTTTCGAAAGCTGAAGTTTGTGGGTTATAAGGTTCTTAGGTCAGAACGCCATTAGCGAGGCAGACCTAAGAACCTACAACCTCAAACCTAAGTTCAAGATAGAAGTGCAATTTTTAGGTAGAGTCGAAGCCAAGACTAATACTTGAAAAACACCGAGGGGTTTGGGGGCGAGCAGCCCCCAAGA
>CADCIQ010000080.1 GCA_902801425.1 uncultured Bacteroidales bacterium
CTTCTCTCATTCTCAAATTCTTGATAAAAACAGGGCTTGTCCAGCATAAATCTTTTGATATTATGCAAGATATAGTTGTTTAGCGGACAGTAATAATTTCATTTACCTTCCTCCGCTTTAATACCGTTGCTAATCCGTTGCTAATCCGTTCTGCCTTCGCTCTGCCTTCGTTCTGCCTTCGCTATGGGCTCGCTCTCCCGATTGGAATTAGAACAGACCAGAAACGGATTTGGTACAGTATTATAACGTGAGCTCGACGAATTATCAGCTAAACAGATTTGTTGCTAATTTAATAAAGTGTCATGTTTTGCTAAATAAAGCCATATCGGAATGTGACAATATGAGTGATTTTGTAGCCGAAAAAAATTCTTCTAACTCCTAACATTTTTCTTCTTATGATGAAATCATGGTTTCTTGCAGCATCGGTGCTGCTGATCTCTTCAATGCAAGCTTTTGTAGGTCAGTAAATTGCACGGCTGCCCGTGTAGGTATGTAGGATTATTGCGAAAAAGTTTTTCTGAGGAGGTTAATTATTAGTTTTTTTTCTTGTTTTTATTCTTTGTAATGGCTTATTGCTCAAAAAGTGTAAAAAAAGTTTGGCGGTTTTATCATTTATTTGTATCTTTGCAACAGTCATCCTCAGTTAAAGCAGAGACGATGGTCTGAAGCGGATTGTGGGAGACACTTATTTCTCGAAAAGCGTTATCTAATACTTGGCTTTTGACTCTTGGTAATCTGGCAATTACAAACGATTTGCGAAAAACAAGCACAGCACCTTAGAGAATGGAACAAGTGGCGGATTGACTCCTACGCTTTCTTTGTATAATACCTAAACACAAGATTTGCCTGCCTTGGGAGGTCGTGGGCAAGGATTAGGATTATGGTAGGAAGAATTATTATTGGCTGCCTGCTATTTTCTTTGAATGTAGCTGGCCAGGAACAGAATACCGTGGATAGCGTTTGCCATCAGGATAGTACCCATACATTGATGGCAAGGCTTCGTCAGGTGCAGAATATTCTGGATACCAGAGCTAAGGCAAAGGTTGATCCTGCCTATATAGAGGTTCCTGACAAGCCCTGGAGGGTGATTCTGCGCTATAAGGAGAATGTGGTTGATGTTGACTACAACCAAAGTCTTGATTTCCCGGAAACTAACGAGCATTCCGATGTCAGGCTATGCTTCGAACCACCATTGGCAGCTTCCGTAGGTGTGTGGGTTGGCTATCGTGGCTTAGGATTTTCCATTTCCCAGTCGCTTGCCAGAAATGCCGGACGCTATTACTCCATAAGTTCCACAGGAGCAAAATATGGATTCAACTTCCGGTTAAGGCGATTCAACACGGGAGAGGCACGATTCCAGGCAACGGATTACAAGGACGGGAAACTGAATGGAGTGCCATACGATACAGTAGCCAACATGCTATCCCCCGTATGGATTCGTTCTGTCTATGTTAATGGTTATTATGTTTTCAACGGTCGTCACTATTCACAGGCAGCCGCCTATAATCAGTCGGTCATTCAACGTCGCTCTGCCGGTTCGTTCCTTTTAGGACTCACGTGGTATCAGTCTTCGTTCGACTATTCGAATATCAGCAATTTCCTTTACATGATTATTAGCGATGGTATAAGTCGTATTAAAGTACATCAGGCAAATCTCGGTGTCGGCTACGGTTACAACTGGGTTCCGTTGCGTGGTCTCGTTGTCAATGCTATGGCAATGCCAACTCTGAGTGTCTATAACCGTGTAAAGGTATATAGGTATAATTTTAACTATAGTATTGCTGATAAAGAGCCTATTGATGACTATGGAGAATGGAACAGGCAGACGAAGACCTGGGCAAATGGAAAGAGCCGTAAACCAATATTGATGTACGATAACTTTGATCTTGATTATTGGGATGGAGGCAATGAGACTGCTTATAGTGCTTTCCAACTGAACCTTGACCTGCGTCTGGGTATTGCCTATAACTGGAAGAACTATTTCGTAGGCATTCAAGCGCAGTACAACAATTTCATCTATAAGAAGGATATGACCAAGGTCAATCTCTATGATGCTTATGCCCGAATGTCATTTGGGGTGAGGCTGTAGAAGTTCATAGTTCATAATTCATAGTGCATAGTTAGTTTTTTACTATTTTACTATTTACTAATTACTATTTATGTACTATTTCTTATCGCGATAGGCATTGACTATTTGTGATTGGCGAAAATAGTAAATCAAACAAATAGTAAATAAATAGTAATTAGTAAATAGTTAAATAGTAAATGTAGAAACCTGGGTAATTCGTAATTAATTCCAAGATAAGCCAATGAAAAAGAAATTACTGATACTTGCACTTGTACTTTGTGTGTGCTCAATACCGCTCATGGCAATCGTTAGTGGGCGATCATTGACGAGTACACTAAGGGAGCTATGTGCAGAATTGCAGACGGCATACTTGCAACGCACAGAGGCACAGCAACGCTTCAATGATGATTATAATCGTCAGCATCAGAGGATGATAGATGTCATCACGAAGTCAAACGAGCTTTCAATCTTGCTCTATACGCAGGAACAGAATATGACGTTTAATCTTGCATACGCCTTGAAAAGGGTTTCGAGCGATTACAAGGATTTTAGCAAGGACAGACGGCCATACGACTATATCGTGAACAGCCTAGACTATGAGATAGACCGTAATGCCCGACTTATTGAGGCTCTTCGCCGACTGCCTCCTATGATAAAGGAGATAGAAGCAGAGATATTGCCTGATAGTCTGCTCTATCGTAATGACTCGCTTGATCTGCACATGTCTGATTCTGCTTCCTCATTGGAGAAAGAGGTGATAAGGATTGCAATCAAGGACACATTGTCTTCACCCTTTGTGCTTGACAAGGCAGGAATTGCTTTCAGAGACTCCTGCATCCGCTATGCTTCCGAACTCCTGAAGATGCACGCAGAAAACCGTGCCACCGTGGTAGATGATAGTACGCATTATCAGGAGGCGTATCTGCGACTGAAGGAGACATACGACTATGCGGAGAAACGCTATCGTGACCTTGAGAGGTATATCTTTGTAGAAGGACAGACTCCTTTCCTTGACATTCTGGCTAATCCGCAGTACTTTTGGGACAAGACAAAGGTGGATTTGAAGGGACAGTATAGTCTGAAGGAACTGAGCCGGAGCTTGGATGAGGATGATCCGTCGGAAGGTGATGATGCTACTTTTCTTCAGAATCTGTCGAGTAAGGCAGAGAACAGTCTGTTGGTAATCCTCTGTTGCTTTGAGCTTTTGGCATTGGCATTCTTCTGGGGAGTAATGTTACTGGTTCTATGGCTTGTTTGGCGCTATACAAGGGTTAAGCGCTATGTGCCACGGACGAAATTGGCAATTCTCTCTATATTGATTGGCACGATATTCTACTTCGTCATCTTCGGCTTCACTATATATGGTGACGAATATGTTGATCTGGGAGTAAAGCATATCAACACCTTCCTGTGGTTGCTCATCGCTATCTCTGGCTCTTTGTTGTTGCGTGTGAATCCCGATCAGTTCCGACAGGGCTTCCAACTCTATTCTGCTACATTTCTGATAGTCATAGTCATTATTGCGTGTCGAGTAACATTCATCCCTGACAAGATGATGGTGCTCCTCTTCCCGCCAATCCTGCTTTTGATAGTTGTGCGTCAGTTATTCCTATGTATAAAGGTAGGTGGCGCAGCTACATCTATTGACCGTAATCTTGGCTGGGTATCTCTTGCGGTCTATTCCGTTGCCTTGATATTCTCATTCATAGGCTACACCTTTGTCGCCTTGCTTATTTTGGTGGGATGGTATTTCCTGTTGGCTGCATGGCTTACCCTGGTATGTATCTCGGATTTGCTTAACAGGTTCAAACAGCGTTGGCTGGACAAGCGTGTGGATGCTATGCGAAAGCGCATCACATACGTTTCGGGCGAAGAGCGCGAGGCTCTGTTGTTTGGCGTTACTTGGTTCTATGACCTAATAAATCAGGTGGCGATACCAACGATCGTGCTTCTCTCTTTGCCGCTTTGCGTACGTTTGTCATTGGGAATCTTCGACTTCGACGACCTGTTCGTTAAGTACTATGAGAATCCTTTCGTGCTTCTCGTTGATAAGGGTGGAGTAGAGACGCTGAAGATTTCGGGCAAGAGTATCGTGTATCTTATGATACTATATTATATAATGAGTTATTTCAGTCGTGCCGTTCATGTAATCTGGCAGTATGCCCGTTACATAGCTTTCATGCGCAGGTACAACCGTACCACCATTCGTCCTAATGAGATAAACCTTTCCCTGGGTAACAGTATCATAAGCGTGATTATCTGGATGTCATTCGCCATGGTGCTCATCTATGTATGGAAGATTCCGACAGGTTCGCTCGGTTTGGTGGCAGGAGGTTTGTCAGCAGGTATCGGTCTTTCGCTGAAGGATGTCATAAACAACTTCATCTATGGCATACAGTTGATGGGCGGTCGTCTGCGTGTGGGCGATTGGATAGAATGTGACGGTGTTCGTGGTAAGGTGACATCAATCAATTACCAATGCGTTCAGGCAGAGACGATTGAAGGTACTGAAATGTCGTTCCTCAATTCTTCGCTCTTTGGAAAGAACTTCAACAACCTCACTCGCAACAATTCGTATGAGCTTACCACGATAATTGTGGGTGTGGCATACGGCACGGAGGTAAAGCATGTGCGTGAGGTGTTGGTAGAGGCTATGCAGAAGATGCGCACTAAGGATCAGTATGGTCGTGAGATCGTGGATCCTAAGCGTGGTGTCTATGTTGTGGTAAGCAATATGAGCGATAGTGCGGTGGATATTGCCGTTAAGCAATATGTGCTTGTTGCGGAGAGAATTGGCTATGTTGATCGTGCCAAGGAAGTGATTTATGAAGCACTTAATGCTGCTGGTATCGTCATGGCATTCCCACAATGCGATGTGCACTTGATTCGTGAAAATTAAAAAGTAAAAAGTAAAAAATAAAAAGTATGGTTACCTTGTATAGCGAAAGGCTGTCGGGAAAATACAAACCATACTTTTTACTTTTAAATTTTTAATTTATACTTTTACTAATCATACTTTTTACTTTTTACTTTTTACTTTTTCCTTTCTTCAAAGTGTCATGTTTTGCTAAATAAAGTCATAGTGGAATGTGACAATATGAGTAATTTTGTAGCCGAAAAAATTCTTCTAACTCCTAACATTTTTCTTCTTATGATGAAATCATGGTTTCTCACAGCATCGGTGCTGCTGATCTCTTCAATGCAAGTGTTGGCTCAGGAATTTGAGTCGGCTACCTCTGCCGTTAAAAATATGCGTGTCGGGTGGAATCTCGGCAATACCCTTGATGCCAATTCTGGTTCAACGACTAATATGTGGATTGAGAAATGGTCGCAACGTAAGACTTCTGACTACGAGACGGCATGGGGACAGCCTGTTACTACCGAGGCTTTAATCAAGATGTTCAAGGAAGCGGGCTTCAATGCTATCCGTGTTCCTGTGACTTGGTATCCTCACATGGGTGTTCTGGTTAATGACCTCAACTGGGATCTCTCTGCATGGGCCCCTACTCAGGTTGATGCTGCATGGATGGCTCGTGTAAAGGAGATTGTGGACTATGTGGTTAATAACGGAATGTACTGTATCATAAACGTGCATCATGATACTGGCGACGCTACGACTGCATGGATGCGTGCCTCTACTGATAACTATAATAAATATAAGGACATATACGAGAATCTTTGGACGCAGATAGCAACGACATTCAAGGATTATGACGAACATCTGTTGTTTGAGGGGTATAATGAAATGCTTGACACATACGGCTCTTGGTGCTTTGCTTCATTTGCTGCTCCCGGACAGTATAATGCCACTTCGGCTGCTGATTCATACAAGGCTATCAATAAGTATGCACAGTCGTTTGTGAATGCCGTGCGTGCTACAGGTGGAAACAACTCAAGCCGTAACCTTATTGTAAACTCTTACTGCGCCAGCAATGGTTCCGGCAACTGGAATCAGCATCTTTTAGAGCCTCTGAATAATCTTGAATATCCTACGGATGAGGCAAAGAACCATATCATTTTCCAGGTTCACTATTATCCAAGTATCAAGGATCTCTCATGGGCAAAGACAGAATGTAATGCTATGCTGAAATCTATCAAGGAGATACTTCAGTCAAAGGCTCCTGTCATTTTCGGAGAGTGGGGTAGTGCTAATGATGCTGTGGCTAACACGGATGATTACAATACATCGTATAAGCAGAACAAGGTTGATTTTGCGAAGTTTTTCGTTGAGAAATGTAAGGAGGCTGGTATTGCTACGTTCTACTGGATGGGACTTTCCGATGAAAAAGACCGTTCTGACCTGAAATGGACTATGCCTGACCTCAAGGATGCTATCATCAATGGCTACTATGGCAATGCCGGATATACTTCTATCGAAAATGTTTCAGTCGCATCTCAGGCAAAGCCTCGTAAGCAGATTGAGAATGGTAAGGTTGTCATTGTCAAGGGCGAAAATAAATACACGGTAGCAGGAACTCGCTTGAAATAGGATTTTGATAATATAACGCAAAGGCGCTAAGACGCAAAGTTTTTATATTTGAACACAGAAATCACGAAAAGAACGAAAACTTTCGTTTATTCTGTGTATTCCGTGTTCAAAAAAAACTCTGCGTCTTAGCGTCTCTGCGTTTATATTTCCCCCCGAAAAAAATGTGACAAATGCGTGACGGAAAAGGGTGTCACATACTCGTCACGCTATCCAGAGGCATATTTGGGGGAAAAGCAGTAATTTTGCACTTGTCAATGAAATTTTTTTCTGATTTCTTGTAATAAATAGTAATGACCGAGCGTCAAATAATTAAAACAAGTACGACGATGGAAAGTATCGAAAAGGAATTTGCGCAATTGGTGCGCGAGCAGAAGAGCACTATCTACACTGTGTGCTACATGTTCTCTAATGACGAGGAAGAGGTAAACGATCTCTTTCAGGAGGCTCTTGTAAACCTCTGGAAGGGCTATGAGTCATTCCGTCATGAGAGTAAGGTGAATACATGGGTGTATCGAGTGACGCTCAACTCCTGTCTCTCTGCCGAACGCAAGAAAAAGCGTCGCATACAGGCGGTTCCGCTTACTATGGATGTCAATTTCTATGAGGATAGTGACGCTGATGCCAGACAGGTTCGACAACTCCATGAACGTATTCAGAAGCTCGGAATGGTGGATAGGGCTATCGTGCTGATGTGGCTTGAGAATATGTCGTATGACGAGATTGCAGCCGTCATGGGTATCACTCCAAAGAATGTCGGCGTGAAGCTATTTAGGATTAAGCAACAGTTGATGAAGGGGTAAGACCTGCCCCATCCCTCGGTTGAAAATTAAAAAGTAAAAAATAAGAAGTAAAAAGTATGATTACCATATGCAGCGAAAAAGCTGTCGGTGAAGTACAAACCATACTTTTTAATTTTTCCTTTTTACTTTGTACTTTTCTCGTAGTGGGCCTAACTAATTTATTACAAAAGGAAATATGGAAGAATTGAATTTGGACGAGATGCGCTCTCAGATAGCCATTTTAAAGGATAAAGTTGACAAACAAGATATTGTCAATGATAAGCTTATGCACAGGGTGATCAACACTCGGACTAACGATATTAAGCGTAAGATGTGGGTTGCCGTTGTTTGCGGACTCTTTACCATTGCAATTTCACCTTGGGCATTCCACCATAATCTTGGGTTATCGTGGTTGTTCGTTATCGTTACGGATATATTTATGGTATATTGCATGTCGATGGAGTTCTATTATAAGAGAATGATATCCGACAGGGCATTGATGAATGCGAGTGTCTTAGAGGTTGCTCAGCGTATGTCGCATTTCAAGACTTGCTATAAGCGTTATACATTAATCAACATATTTGTCCTTTTGCCAATCTGGGTGATATGGCTTTTAGTTGAAGTGTATTTCCATTTCTCTGACAATATGGAGGCTTTCTGGTCGTATGCCATAGGTCTCGGTGTTGGAATCGTCATAGGCGGTATAGTGGGCTTGCGTCTGTTCTTCCGTATTATCGACAATGCCAATCAGGTTATCAAGGAGATAAACGAATAGACAAGAGGTATTTACAATTTACTATGTACTATGTACTATTTCCAATCGCAGTAGGCATTTACTATTTGTGATTGAAAAAAAATAGTACATAAAAACAAAATAGTAAATAAATAACGTCAGTTCGATGAATTGCTTATATGGTAAACAGCAAGCTGTTTTTTAACTGACAATAATTACCAATCTGCGCAATCTTATTCCAATAATTATCATCGAATTCACGTTAAATAGTAAATTGTAAATAGCTAAATAGTAAATGTTAATAGTTAATACTCTATAAATCGAAGGATTGTTAAACTTTTATTTAAGCATTGTGAGATTGAGAGTCAGGGAATGTGCCAGCGGGCATTTTATTTCCCTGAAAATAAGAAATTACCGCTTTATTTATATAGAAAAGTGTGAAATAACGCTAAACAGACAAAGATTTTCGTGAAATCGTTTGCGATATAAGAAAAAAGTGTTATCTTTGCACTCGTAATGGGGCTAAGTAGTAGTTCCCTGTTATGATTGAATATTAGTTGCAATTGAAACAGCCATCACGTTGTGAAAACGCGATGGCTGGATTTAGTTATATACCATCTATATTATAGGTAGGTGTGTGCAGAATTATTTATACAATCCTTGCACCGCCTACTGCGCATCTTCAACACCTAAAAACAATCGAGTAGGAGTCACTACACTAATTTATTTTAGGTGCTGAACCTGCATCATTAATCAAAACAATCATAATAAAAATAATTTTGCACACCTACTTAACAGACTCATCTTTCTGAAGGGGCTTTTGCAAAAAAAAATGATGATATGTAATTTTTTTGCATATAATAGAGCAGAGTTTGTAAATTTTTTATTACTTTTGCACATTGAAAACTGCATTTAAGACGGATAAAGTTATAATTATGAAAATTATTTCAATCGCTATTGCGCTGTTTGTTTCATTGGTTACTAATGCGCAGGTTAATCCAAAGGAAGGATTTATCATTACCAATGAGAAAGATACTATCTATGGAATGATAGAGTATCGAACAAACCATATAAACGCTCAACAATGTGTGTTTAAGGCTAATGATGCCTCTGAGTATGTGAAATATGTTCCAGGAAAGATTCTTGGTTACAGGTTCAAGGAAAGCGGAAAATTCTATGTGAGCAAGAAATTCGACAATGATGAAGCGTTCTTTGCTGAATTTCTCGTTGATGGAATAATGAATCTGTATCGCAGGGAAAAGGGATTTAGGAAAATCTATTATTTGGAGAATGAAGAAGGCAAGGTGGTTCAGTATGAAAACCTGGATGGTGATATGAATTACGAACAGCGTACTGCCAATATGAGAGCCCAGAAACTGGTTCAGCATGTTTATAAGTCACAGCGTGCTATTGATGATATTAAGGCAGGCGAGATGAGTGATAAGCAGATGATAAAGATGGTGCGAGATTATCATGAAGATGTTTGTACATCAAATGAGGAATGTATCAAATATGAATATGATACCAAGAAAGAGAAGACAAAGTGCTATCTGTCAGTTTTTGCTGGTGGCGGTGGTGTATATATTAAAACCTCTGAGATGGAGCATGGTTTTCGAGGGAACCTGTTTTCTGTAGGTGCCTCTTTGGATATTGATCTAAGTAGATATGCCAACGGTATGTTATTCCAGATTATGGGTTCTTATTTTGGTATCAAGAGTGAAAACGAAGAGACTTTGAACTTTTTGGAATTGAATACTGGCGTTATGGGCCGTTTCCCGATAAACAACAAATTAAAGTTTACGGTAAGGGGAGGTCTTGCTTTTTCTACAACTTTTGAGCATGGTGCTCTTGGCTATGGTTTGTGTAAAGGTCTTTACGGAGGTTGTGGTTTAGAATTGCCAGTCCAGAAGCATGCCGTATTCCTTAATGTTGATGGCAAAAGTTTTGGAACGGGTGATTTTTGGGGATTGGGTGATATTAATATACTTCAAGGTACTATAGGCTTTAGGTTTTAATAGTACTTAATGTGAGTTTGTTCTCGCAATATAGACAATTCATCATAAAAATCCTCACACGTGAAAGGGTGTGAGGATTTTTTCGTAACTAACTTAAACTTATTTGCGAAATGACTGTTACAGACGTGATTTCTCTGCGTTTCCTGCACCAGTACCTTTATACTTGCTGTTGCTTGCATTGAAGTTGTAGCTTAGGGTGAGACCTACTGCCTGGGTGTAGGTATATACCTTTTGGGCGGTGGTGCCTATGCCATAGTATGTGGTCATATTGCTACGTGCAGAGCGAAAGATATCATCGGCGTATAGCGATGCGGTGAGACGACCTTGGAGGAATGCCTTCTGCAATCGGACGTTCACGGAGCAGCTTGTACCGCGATACATCAATCCCCAGTGGTTGCTGCCTGTGTAGTTGATGTCGAGCAATGCCTTGGCGGTTGTGCCGAGGGTAAACCAGTTCTGCATACGTGCAGAGAACTCAGGCTTGTTCAGTTTCTCTGGAGCACCATATTTCTCAGCGTCGAACATCTGCTGATAGTAGTGCAAAGTGGTGATCGGCTGCCAGATACCAATCTTTGGAGATGCTGTGAGGGTGGCATATACGCGATCCTGGTGGTCGAAGTTCTCAGGCGTAAGGATAATGATTTCATTCTCCTCGTCGTATAGCTTACCTGTGTGTGAAAAGAAATCATTCTCACGGGTATAGCCAGTTGCGAAGTTCAGCCATGAATATGTCAGGATGAAGTCGAGGCTCTGGCGGGTGGAAGGACGCAACAGAGGGTTACCGCCTTCGTAGAACATACGACTGTCATATACGACAAAAGAACCTAATTGATTGTATGACGGACGTGTGATGCGCTTGGTATAGCTCAGTTGTGCGCTCCACTTCCCTTTTTGCCATGCGGCAGAGAGGGTAGGGAACAAGTCGTTGTAAGTGCGGCTTGGCTCTGTCTGCATGATGCCGAACGAATAGTAGTTTGTTGAAACGTGCTCATATCGCAGACCGGCATTCATACGCCATTGCCCCAGTTGCATCTGATATTCGGCAAAACCTGCAATGTTCCTTTCATCCGTCTCATTGGAAGAGTCAGGAATTATACCCTCCTGATTATGGTTTATACCATTACTCAGAGTACTTGTTACCTCAGAGCCACCGCTCAATTCGCCTTTCCAGACAGGGTAGGTGAGAATTAGTTTACCGGCTGCCATAGTGCGTCTGTCGTTGGTGTTGCTGGTGATGGGGCGGTTGCCGAACTCTGTGCTATATTCATACTGATAGAGATTGTTCTCTGTTTCGCGTCGCAATAGTGTGGCGTTGAAATCGATATTCAGTTTCCCCACCTTGCCTACGTAGTATGTGTTCAGTTCCCATATAGGTTTGTTCTTTTCACGAATATCAGTAAGCAGAAGCACATCGCCATGAAAAGCTCCGTTTTTCTGATAGTGCTGCTCCATATCTGTCTTGAAAATGTTTGAGAAGATTTTCTGTGAGGAGAAGCTAAGACCTACAGAATGATCTGCGTTGAAGTCGTAGCTAAGGCCACCCTTGTAATAGAGCGTAGTCCATGTGCTCCTTACAGGAAGTATCGCTTTTGCATTAAACAGATCCTTGCTGATATGGATTTCCTGATCAACGTCCTGGTCTGCGCTGTAGTTTCCGTTGTCGAGGGCTACGTTGGCAAAAGCCTCCAGTCCGTTTGTGCGATATTTCAGGGTGAGGTCGTCATAGTTGTACCACTTGTTGTTAATTCTCGTCTGGTTGTAAGCCACTACGCTCAGTCCGTCGCCCTGTGGCTTCAAGGTCTTGATACGGATAACAGCATTGACCTCTGCATTATACCGGGCACCAGGGGCTGTAATAACCTCAACATTCTTTATGTCGGTGGATTTCAGTTGCTTCAGTTCATTAGCATTGTTCACCTTCTTGCTGTTGATGTATATTTCTGGTACACCTTTGGTGAGAACCTCGAACTTATCATCTCGTTTCTGAACCATAGGAATCATCGCAAGCAGGTCATCGGCTGTGCCTATGTCGTGTAGTACTGAGTTCTGAACTTCGACAGAAATACCGCCAGATGCCATTTTATATTGAGGAATCTCTCCTTTCACCATCACGCCATTTATGGTATATGTCTCTGGCTGCATGGTGATAGTGCCCATTTGTCCGACTGTAGCCTTGCGGGTTACGGTCTTATAGCCGATGCTCGTCACCTTTGCAATAACCTGCTTCATCTGGCATGGAACCACGAAATCGCCATTCTCGTTGCTCACGCCACCAGTAATGAAACTGGAGTCTGCAACGGACAGAAGTGATACATTGACGAATGGCATGGGATTACCTTTTTCATCCACGATATGACCGATGAGCTTAGTGCCAGCCTTCTGAATGCACTCTATGTAGATTTCCTTCTTCTCATAGCTGATGCGCATAGGATAGAAGCCAACTACCTGTTTTACAGCTTCTTTCACCGATGTGTTTTTGAAAGAAGTTGTTACTGTGAAATCTTCCAGTTCATCAAAGATGAAGTTTATCTTGTAATCGTCCTGAGCTTTGTCAATCCAGATGAGCGCATCTGAGAGAGAGGTATTTCTGAAGGTATGCGTCAAGGATTGTGCCTTTGCTGTGGAGGAGGCAAAAAGGAATAGGAATAATAAGCCCCCTAACCCCCAAAATGGGAGTTTCTTGATTGTATTTAAAGACATACTTAGTTTCGAATTATGAATTACAAATTACGAATTACCAATATTCCCCTTTCGCCTTCCGGCTCCCTCTCTACGGGAGAGGGCGGGGGGAGAGGCCGCTCGCTACTCTATTGTTATTGTTTTGTCAGAAAGTGATAGGTGTACTTTCTCGAAGTGGTTGATGCGGTTTACAATATCCTGTAGCTTGTCATCAGCCTCCCATGACAGGTATAGGCGTATTTTGCGGGCATTCTCATTGTTGAATACCACCTTGACGCCAAAGTCCTTGTTCAACTGATTCATTATATCCTGCAACTGCACGTTGTTGAAGTTCTGGGCAGTCCTTACGGTATCTGTCTTTTCTTCTACACTTGCAGTCTTAACGGCATTCGCTTTTTCATCCACCACAATTGTTGTCGTTACATTCGCATCTTCTTTTGCTGATACGAAGTGGGAGATAGCGGCGTATGAAATGCCTGATAGTGCAGCCAGGGTTATGAACATGGCAGCCCATTGCATAGGCTTGAACCTGTGTTGCTTTGGCTGTTGGGCAAGTTTTCTTGCCTTGAAGCGTTGCCATTCCTTCTCCGTATCTGGAGTAGGGATGTTGCTATCTTCGAGCATCTTATCAAGTTGCTCTTCGTTATATTGCTCCATGTTGAGGAGCATACGGATTTTATCTTCTTTCTTCATGCTGTTATGCTTCTTTACGGTTAAAAGTTTGACGCAGTTTTTTCATTCCTTGCACCAAGTGCTTGTTTACGGCTGATAGGCTGATGCCGAGCGAGTTGGATATCTCCTTGTATGATTTCCTATCGTCAAAGTGCATGTGGATGATCTTACTTGTCTGTGGGGTGAGCCATCCGTCGATATAGTGGCGTATTATCTCGATAAGCTCATCGTCTGGTCTTCCCTGCCATGGTTCCGGGAATTCCATGTCTTGCGTGTTTGCTATCTGAGTCTCAACCTTTCTGTGCCTCTCCCATTGCGCAATTATGTTGAGGCAACGGTTTCTGACACAAGTCAGAAGGAACGACCGTTGAGATTCTTCACGCAGCTCCACAGTACCATCCCACAGACTTGCAAAGACATCCTGTACGGCATCTTTTGCTTCGTCCTCATCGCCCAACAGGATATATGCCACGCGATACATCCTATCGTATTCAGAATGGAATAGCTGTTCAAACTGCTGTTCTTTTTCTTTCATCTTGTTTCATTTTTTGTTGCTGTTTATCTTAAATACAGCTAAGCATGAAGAATGATTACCCCATAGATTCAAATTTTTTCAAAGAAGCTAAAAAAAATACTTTCGCCTACAAAAATACAATATTCTTTTCTAATTAAGTAAGGTGTAGTTTATAAAAATATTATTTTTAACGCAAGTTCTCTAACACACGCTAATCTTGTAAAGTTTCTATTTTTGATTGTGTAAAACAACAACTCCACAGACAATCGGCATTGCTGCAGAAAACAATGGGCTTATTTATCTTGTTGCCAATGTTAAAAAACACGTTCCTGTTTGCCCCCGCAGATATTTAACAATATTAGACATCCTATATTTCACTATGAATAACGGGAGTTCGACGAATTTGAACGTCTCTACTTATTCTAATTTCGCCAATAAAACAATGTTCGCGATGATATTTTAGATATTTTTTCTGATTTTCATTTATTTCCATTAATAAATGGGATTCATTTTTTAGGCCCAAAAGTTTTTTTGCCTTAGCATCTATGTGTTTTGAATATATAATTCTCCCATCATCTCGAAACGAAATGTAGCCTTTGTCAAACAATTTGTCATAATTAGGCAAAAGAAGAAGACCATTATCTACATCCACTCGTTCCTCGTTATTGGCTTTTCTCCATGGCTTGATATGAGATGCTATAAGTAGATCTAGATTATTGCATCCAGAAACAGAACATTTACCCCAATGCTCAATCAATTTTTCACGGAATTCACCTTGACCAATACGTGCATTTATAATCGCCTTACGTTGGGTTCTAGTTAAAACGCCATTTTTGTTTACATTGGCAATCTCTTTTTTTATAGCTTTGTGTTGTTCTTCTGCGTAATTTGATTTGCGAAATTTTAGAAAATGGCGAAGAGCTGATTGGAAATTAGCAATATCTTTATCTGTTGTGTATTTACTTTTCGATTTATTAGATTTGATTTTTTCTATCAGGGAGTCAACGTCTTTCTCCGATTTAATTCCAATAAAATCATACTCGTTTTTCTCAAGATACTTCAACCATGAAATGTAGTTGGTTTGAGCTTTTTTGCCTACGCTATTAAGACCTGCGAGGTAGTGATAAAAGTCGGACAAGTAATCCATAAAACGAGTTTTATTAAGCGTTCCCATATTTTTTTAAAATTTTTGTAGACTAGGTGCCTGTTATAAAATATTTCTGCAAAAATACAAATTTCCTTTTATATAAACAAGTAAAGTTAGTGGAATTTTCGTTAAAAAAGAGAGAAAAGCCTCAAGTCCTATGCAAGTCCTATGTAATTCCCTTGCAAATCCCATTTTTCGCCCATTCTAAGGAACGGACTTGCAACGGACCTATAACGGAGGTAGAACGGACTTAGGACAAGGGCAAGGGCTGTCAGGATTTAAAACTATCAGGAAATATCTTTTGGCAATAGCATAAATAAAAAAATAAAAAGTTTTGCGATAGGGGGTTACACCTTTTGCCTAAAATAGGCTTTTATTCGTTGATTATCAGTATTTTATAAAGGGTGTAACCCCCTCTTAAATGACCGTGACTTTTTTAAGGGGGTTACACCCATTATTATTTATTGATTATCAGTTCGTTATGTGGAGAAATGCGGTGTGGGTGTAACCCCCTATCGCAAAACTTTTATTTTTTTGTATTGTGTCACATAACCTTTATTCCTTCCTATACGTTTTTTTTCTGCTTGCCATAGGGGACATCATGTCTTGTCGTCCTGCTATTCATGCACACTACTCTTGTCGTGTGCGCAAAAATATAGAATGTCTATGCATTTCATCTTCAAAGAATGACATTTCGGATTTTTTCTTTGTCGTTTCTTTCTGCGAAAAGCCATTTGTATGTACTTTTGGGATGAAAATCAGGTAAATAGAACAAAAATGGAAGATAAGACATTTAGGCATCAAATGCCAGCACAATTAAGGTTTTCTGACGTTGACCGCTTTGGGCATGTCAATAACAACGTGTATTTTTCGCTCTTTGATATGAGCAAGTCCCAATATCTTTTTGATGTGGTGGGTAAGGATATCTATGAGCATCTTGCCATTGTCGTTGCTCATATAGAGTCAAATTTCATTACTCCTGTATATTATCCGGAGGAAATATATATTCGTACATCCATTACCCGCATGGGTAACAAGAGTTTCACGCTTCATCAGCAGGCGTTTAATAACAGGACAAAGGAGATAAAATGCGACTGCATTACAACAATGGTTTGCTTTGACACAAAGACCAATAAGTCAATCCCTATTCCTGACTATTTCAGATATGCTGTTGAGGAATATGAAGGTTACAGACAAAAGGTTCTTGTAAGCTAAACAGTCGTTCTTCTGATTTTCACTTTGGCGTTTCTTCTTTGCCTCTAAGTCCGATGTAAATCCGTTCTTCTAAGGAACCAAACTCGATGTAGGTCCGCTTTCCCTCTTATCCAGAATAAGGGCTTCACCGACTTTGCACCGACTTTGCACCGACTTTGGTACGGAGGATCAACGGAGGATGAGCGAAGTTATAGCGATGCTAAAAGCAAGGTATTGCCCGAATGTTCTGGAAAGATTTTACTATTCCTCAATTAATAGACGCTTCCAGAATCCTTTGAATCTTCTGAAAATATAGATGAATAGGAAGATATTGAAAATGAGGGCGCAAATATAGAAATACTTCCTATATCTCCAATAGTGTTCATCACAGGTATATACTTTATTTCAGTCTATGCCTCTCGTCTTTGTGTATTTATTCCAAAGAACATCGGTTGTTGAGGCCGAATACCTTGTTCGCATTCAACTGAGTAAGGACATATTGATCATCTATTTTTGATGTAAATGCGATGGTATCGTCATGCTCCAATATTTCCTGTATATGGTTGAATGCCTCGACTTCACAAAGACCAGAGTAGGAATCATCTCTTGTGTCAATTCTCCAATCTGGCACGTCTATCCAAAAGAGATGATATTTCTTGTTGATGTTTTCGCTTGCATAGTCGCCTATTCCTATGTCAGAATCCGTTATTATACCATAACACACACTTACAGCAAAGTTGATGCCTGCAAAAAAGAAAAGGAGTATTCCTGGAGCAAAGAACCATGTAATAAACCTTACTTTTACTTTTTTATGATGACTATATAACTGAGCTGCAATAATGCCCAGTAATCCGAGTATTAATGATATAATGCAGAATAAAATTGCCCAGAAGATAAGAACGAATAATAATCCCATAGTTTTTTGTTTAAAATTGACACTTCTGTTCTATACGTTTTTGAATGCTTGCCAAAGGGCATCATCGGGTAATGGGGCGGTAACGCGTATCGTCTCTTTGCTGACAGGATGAACGAACTCCATGTATCTGGAAAGGAGGCAGATAGAGCCGTCCTTGTTGCTGCGTGGAGAGCCGTATTTGAGATCTCCTTTGATAGGAAGCCCTATCTTCGCAAGCTGACAACGAATCTGATGATGACGGCCTGTGTAGAGTTGTACCTCTACAAGGCTATAGCGGTCGGAATGGGCAAGAATCCTGTAGCTTAGTTGTGCTTTCTTTGAATCCTTCACCTCATGGTCATAGGCATACGACTTGTTCTGCTTCTCGTTGCGGACGAGCCAGTGGGTAAGCATGACCCACCCCTCGCCCTCCCCGGGGGAGGGAGTTTTTGATACACTAATTCTATCTGAAATCTCCCTCCCTTGGGGAGGGACGGGGTGGGTCGGAACTATCGCCCAATATGTCTTGTGAACATCTCCCACACGAAACATCTCGTTGAGGCGTGCAAGAGCCTTGCTTGTGCGAGCGAACATCACCAATCCGCTAACGGGACGGTCAAGACGATGCACCACACCAAGGAAAACATTTCCCGGCTTCTGATACTTGACCTTGATATAGTCCTTGACTGTTTCTGACAGAGGCGTATCGCCTGTCTTGTCGCCTTGAACTATCTCGCCAGATTGCTTGCTGACGATAATGATATGGTTGTCTTCGTAAATTGGAGTCACCTTGATATTTACTATTTAACTATGTACTATTTACTATTTTGAGGGAAAGTAAATTGTCAGTAAATTATAATCAGTAAATTAAGATTTTTACATTTCTTAGATGCTTATGTCTCGATTATAATTTACTGGATAAAATTTACAGAGAATTTACTTTCTAACATTAAGCACCAAAGGTGCATTTGTGTTATTTTTCTGCAAAGTTACTTGTTTTTGGCGGGATAACAAAGAAAAAAGCGTGAAATATCATAATATTTACAATTTACGATGTACAATGTACAATTTTTTCTTGCAATCTCTTTGTTGTATGCTTTTTTTGCATTATCTTTGCAGTTGTCAAACAAAAGCCTACCCCTGTCCTCCCTAAAGGGAAGGGGAAATTTAATTAACAATTAAGAGTACATGCCTTTCACGATAAATTCTATCAAACATCCTTCCCTTGGGGAAGGCTTGGTTAGGTCGCTGATGAAGTGGGCTATTGGTATTGTGCTCACTCCCTTCATCTTAATCGTGCTTCTTGCCGTGGCACTCTATCTTCCACCTATTCAGAACTGGGCGGTGAAAACCGTTGCTGCATACGCTTCTGAGGAGATGGGAATGGAGGTCAGCGTGGAGCGCGTTTGCCTTGTCTTCCCGCTCAATCTCGGTGTGGACGGTGTGAAGGTTATTCAGCCGAATGATTCTTTGCCTCAACGCAAGGATACTATAGCCGACCTTAAAAGGGCTGTGGTGGATGTGC
Source organism: uncultured Bacteroidales bacterium (assembly GCA_902801425.1). GTDB lineage: Bacteria > Bacteroidota > Bacteroidia > Bacteroidales > Bacteroidaceae > Prevotella. The sequence continues at coordinate 18,711 of CADCIQ010000080.1, forward strand.
AGTTGATGCCTCTTTTTGATAGTCAGGTGAATATCGACCAGCTTGATATCTATGACCTGAAGATGAATACCGCCAACCTCGTGCATGAGGCGAGGGTGAAAGGTAGGGTAGGGGAGTTAACAATGAAGGCAACTCAGGCCTCTCCCCCCGCCCTCCCCCGTAGGGAGGGAGCCGCTCCCGCAAAAATTGACCTTGGAAAAGAGACGGTTGACCTTGCTAAGATTTTTCTTGCAGATGCTCATATAGATGTGGCGCTTTCAGATACTGTTCCTGAAGATACCACGAAGAGCGAGACATTCTGGAAGATAAGTGCTGAGGAACTTGCAATTGAAAATTCTGTTGCTACGATACACATGCCGGGCGATACGCTTCAGTTTAAGGCTGTGCTGGGCAGGGTGAGCGCGAAGAAGGGATTCTTCGATTTGTATAAGGGAGAATATAATATCGCTTCTGTGGATTGGCAGAAGGGAGCAATCTATTATGATAATAACTTTGAGCCACGCCTTAAAGGGCTGGATGCTAATCATATAGCGCTCACAAATATCGGGTTGGGCATAGACTCCCTGCGCTTCCTTGCAGCCAAGGATTCTGTGAATGCCATGGAGATGAGTCTGAGGATAAGGCAATGCCAGATGATGGAGAAATGCGGTATCGGGGTAAAATCCTTGACGGGAAATCTTGCTATGGATTCCCTTAAACTCACGACCGATTTCGACCTTGCCCTCAATCGTGATGTTAATGCCGATATTGCAACCTCAACGCTGAAGGCAAATGCCATTGTTGACCTTAACGTGATGGATTCTATCAATCCCGGTGAAGTGAGGATATACTGCTCGGAATGGGTATGGGCGATATGCCGAAACCGTTCATGGATCAATGGCCGAGGAAACCGCTTGCCATCAAACTTCTTGCCAGCGGAAATATGAACCGTGTGGATATCAAGAGCGCATACGCACAGCTTCTGGGGGCATTCCTCGTAAAGGCCGACGGATATGCGGAGAAGTTCTTGGATATCAACAAACTCGTATCCGATGTGCATCTTGATGCCCAGACCTATAACCTCGATTTTGTGAAGACCATGCTCGATAAGAGTACGGCGAAGATGATAGGCATACCAGCCGTTCATGCCGTGGCTGATGCGAAGATAAGAGGTCAGATATATGACATTGATTTCCGCGCTACTGAGGGTAAGGGCTCTTTGAGCGGTAAGGCAAACTTCAACGCAAAGGCAATGGCTTACAAAGCCAATTTGAAGGCCGACGGATTACATTTGGGGCACTTCGTGAAGGGCATGGGACTTGGCGGTTTCACAGGCAAGGCTGATGTTACGGGCGTGGGAACTGATGTGTTCTCGCCTCGCACCAAGATAAATGCAAAGGCTACTGTGACTAATTTTGCATATAGCAAGTGGAACCTCAACAATATGAAGCTTGATGCAGACCTGTCTGGCGGCAAGGCTCATGCAACGGTAGTTTCAAAGAATCCGCTTCTTGACGGTACTATTGGTTTTGATGCCCTTCTGAGCAAGAATGTTGACGCAACGATAACCACGGAACTAAACAAGGCTGACCTATATCGTCTATATATCGCAGAGGCTCCATTGACCGTTGCCGGATGTGCTCATCTTGATATTGCTACGGATATGGACGAGCACTATAAGATGCAGGGCAATATCAGCGACCTTACGATTATCGACTCTGTGCAGACATATCGTCCGGATGATATGACCATCGACCTCCTTACACGCAAGGACACTACTCATGCCGTGGCTGATTGTGGCGACTTCCACTTGAAGGCAGACCTTAGTGGCGGCTACAAGAAACTGATGAAGGTTTCTGATGTCCTGATGGAGGAGGTTATGCGCCAATGGGATAAGCGTATCATTAGTGAGAAGGATATCCGTAGTAAGTTGCCGCAGGGTAATGTGTATCTGTCACTTGGCAGGGATAATCCTGTGGCTGATGCCATGAAACGCTTCAACATAGGCGTCAAGCAGATTCTTGCAGATTTCAATATCTCGCCTGTTACTGGAATAAATGGTGAGATGACTATTGATACTCTCAAAACCGAATCCTTGCAACTTGACAAGATAAAGGCTGTCCTCACTTCTGATTCTGAACAGATACGATATAAGGTGGACGTGGAGAACGGTAAGGACAATCCGCAGTATGTGTTCACGGCTCAGGCAAAGGGTTCTCTCCTTCCAAACGGAACATCGGTTGACCTGATAATAGACGATGCCCGAAAGCAAAGGATCGTGGATGTTGGTGCTCTTGCCGTGATGGAGACGCGAGGCATCCGCATTTCGCTTGACGACAGGAAACATGTACTTGGATATAAGCCGTTTAGCGTTAATTCCGGTAACTATGTGCTTTTGGCACCTGATATGCGAGTCTCAGCCGACCTCAAACTCAAGACCTCTGACGGCATGGGTTTGCAAGTCTATACGGATGATGATAATGTCGAGGCTTTACAGGACATCACGCTCTCTTTGCATAGGTTCAATCTTGCTGAGATAGTGTCCGTAATACCTTATATGCCTCAGATGGGAGGTGTCATGGATGGCGACTTCCACGTTATCCAGACGCCGAAGGACTTGTCAGTTTCAAGTTCGGTGGAGTTCAAGGATCTCGTCTATGAGAACTGTGGCATTGGTAATATATCTTCCGAGTTCGTGTATATACCTATGGAAGACGGCACTCACCATATTGACGGAATCCTGTTGAAAGATGGTGTAGAGGTGGCAACTGTCGTGGGAGGCTATAACCCGGAGGAACACCCAACGGAAGGTGGAGGCATTAATCTTGACGTGAATATGCAGAAGCTGCCGTTGAATATAGCCAACGGTTTCGTGCCTGACCAGATCATAGGTCTTGAGGGTACTGGCGAGGGACAGCTTACGGTTCGCGGTTCTGTATCAAAACCTATTGTGAACGGAGATATCTACCTCCAGGGCGCTTCTCTCGTTTCTGTTCCTTATGGCATCACGATGAAGTTTGATGATGATCCTGTTCGCATTACCAATTCTAAGCTCCTGCTTGAGAATTTCCAGATGTATGCCAATAATGATCAGCCACTCATCATCATGGGGGATATCGACTTTTCAGACCTTGACCATATCAGTCTGAATATGCGTATGCGTGCAAGAGACTTCCTGCTTATAGATGCAAAGGAAACACGTCGCTCTGAGGCTTACGGCAAGGGCTATGTTAATTTCTTCGGAAGGATAAACGGTGAACTTTCAGAACTGAAGGTAAGGGGTAACCTCACCGTGCTCTCAAAGAGTGATCTCTATTATATCCTTCGTGATTCTCCTATCACAACCGATAACCGACTAAAGGATCTCGTTACGTTTACTGATTTCTCTGGTGAAGAGGAACTCGTGGTGAATCGTCCAGAGGTTGACGGTATGTCCGTGGATCTCTCCATGACCGTTCAGGAGGGTGCTCATGTAACCTGTTGGCTCAACACAAATCACACCAACTACCTTGACATCCTTGGCGGTGGTAGTCTCAGAATGAAATATGTAGGTGGAGATATTTCAATGACTGGTAGATACACCATATCATCGGGTGAGATGAAGTATTCTTTGCCTGTAATTCCTCTGAAGACATTCATGATTTCTTCAGGTTCTTACATCGAATTTACGGGCGATGTGATGAATCCTCGTCTTAACATAACGGCGAAAGAGCAGAACAAGACCACGGTTGAGGAGAACGGCGTGAAGAAATCCGTACTCTTTGAGTGTGGCGTGGTACTCTCGAAGACGCTTCAGGACATGGGACTTGAGTTCATCATTGATGCTCCGGAAGATTCTTACGTTAGCGATGAACTAAAGACTCTCACTCTCGAAGAGCGAGGAAAACTTGCCGTGACGATGCTCACCACGGGTATGTATCTCACGGAAAACAATACCTCAAGCTTCACCATGAACTCGGCTCTCAGTTCATTCCTCCAACAGGAAATAAATCAGATTGCAGGTTCGGCTCTCCGCACCCTCGATCTCTCGGTAGGTATGGAGACAAGCTCTGACGAGACTGGTAGGATGCATACCGACTACTCATTCAAGTTCGCGAAGAGGTTCTGGAACAACCGCCTCTCTGTTTCTGTTGGTGGAAAGATTTCCACAGGCTCTGATGTCAGCGGTCAGAACAACACGTTCTTTGATAACGTGGAACTCCAGTATCGCACCTCCGACATTTCCAATCAGTATCTCCAACTCTTCTACAAGCGTGCCGTATATGATTTCCTCGAAGGCTATGTAGGTCAGTATGGTGCCGGTTATATGTGGAAACGTAAGTTGCAGAACTTTAGGGATATCTTCCAGTTTGGAGATAAGAATCTGGAGATGAGGAGAATGGCCTCTCCCCCCGCCCTCCCCCGTAGGGAGGGAGCCGGAGCGCGACAGGTAGATAGTGTAAGAGTTGAAGCCCCAGCCCCTCAGCACCAAAAGGAAGAGGCTTCTAAGATAGTAGTATCTCAATGAATAAGATAAGGAAATATATAAAAAAGATTTTTGCGGCTATAGGTGACTTCCCCCTCCGCCTTCCGGCTCCCTCCCTACGGGGGAGGGCGGGGGGAGAGGCCGTGGTCCTGTTTCTTCTCCTTCTCTCCTCCTGCTCCACCCACCTTGAGCCAGGCGAACAGCTATTCACCGGCCTCAAGCCTATCGACTATCAGAATCACGATAATAGCGAGCATTTCATTGAGACACAGGCGGAAGTGGAGGCGGCTCTTGCAACCGCCCCTAATGGTGCTTTGTTCGGTTCTTCATACTATCGCACAATCCCTTACGCCCTCTGGATTCATAATGCCTGTGAGGGAAAGAAAAGCGGTTTTGCAAAGTGGATGGGCAGGACATTCGGTAAGGCTCCTGTGCTTATGGGCAATGTGAACCCAGAGCTTCGCGTGTCTGTTGCTGAGAACGTGCTCCAGAATCATGGATATTTCCGTGGAAATGTGGATTACGACATAGTGTATGGCAAGGCAAAGACGACCAAGACTGATACCGTGGCTCGTCCTCGAACGGCGAAGGTGGCATATACCGTTAATATGGGACCGCTATACACAATTGATACAATCAGCTATCATAATTTCCCGAAAGATGCGGTAAATCTCATCCTTGCTGACAAGCCGAAGATTAAGATAGGTGATCCGTTTGATGTTGCGGCTCTTGATGCCGAGCGTTCACGCATAGCCTCTATCTTCCGAAATCATGGCTATTACTATTATAATCAGTCCTATACATCATATCTTGCTGATACCGTGAAAGTTCCTGAAAAGGTGCAACTTCAGGTACACATGGCTGATTCCTTGCCTGACGAGGCTACCCAGAAATGGATGATAGGCAAGATAAACGTGAATATCCGCCGACAGAATCAGGAACAGCTAACCGACTCTACAAGTCGTCGTTTCGTCACCCTTCACTATAAGGGCAAGAAATCGCCTATCCGTGGTCGCGTGATTTTTTCTGATATGAAATTGCGCTCTGGCGAACTCTATTCGCAGGATCTCTACGAAGAGTCTCTGAACCGTTTCATTGGTCAGGGAGTATATTCAAGTACGAGTATTGAGTTCAAGAAGAAACTGAGACCTGACGGAACGGTTTTGACAGTTCCTGATACCGTTAGGTCGCTAACCCGTGATGGACAGGAACGCCGTGGAGCGGGTATCCTCGACATGACGGTGAACTGTATCCTCGACAAGCCTTACGATGTAACCCTTCAGGCAAACTATCTCGGAAAGACATCTGGCAGAATGGGGCCTGGTGCGAGTCTTGGCTTTGCAAAGAGAAACGCTTTCCGTGGTGGTGAGGTCTTGGGCTTCAATCTGGCAGGAAGCTATGAGTTCCAGACTGGCGGTAGTGGTGATAATGGTGCTAACTATGAGATCTCGGGTGATATGACCCTTACCATGCCACGACTCCTGATGCCGACATTCCTGAAGAAACATCGTCGTCGCTGGATGAATACCCCTTCCACTATGATAACCGTGGCGCGTGAGACTATCAACCGTAGTGGCTTTTTCAGAAGGCATATTCTTTCGGGTGAACTTGCATATACCATCCAGCCAACATCTCAATCCGTACATCAGATTTCGCCTCTCATCGTGGAGTTCGACCGATTGGCAGAGGTGTCTGCCGACTATCACGAGAAGGTGAAGAAGTCGCCTGTGCTCCTTGCATCCATGAACGACTATTTCCTCATGAAGATGAAGTATAACTACAAATATACTTCACCTTCCAACTATCATAATCCTATCTATCTGTCTGCCACGCTAACGGAATCTTCCAACCTTATTGCGTTGGGCTATGCCCTTATAGGAAGAAGCTGGAACGAGAAGGACAAGACCTGTTTCAAGACTCCATTCTCGCAGTTCTTGAAGCTCGATGTGGATTGGCGTAAGACATGGATGATTGACGAGCATTCATCCGTAGTGGCACATGCCCAGCTTGGTGTGTTGAAATGCTATGGCAATTCCACCTCCGCACCATATTCCGAGCGTTACTATGTGGGTGGTGCAAACTCTATAAGGGCATTCTCAGCAAGAGCCGTAGGACCGGGCAGGTCATCCTTGCCTGATTCCCTGAGGAACTATCAATATATCTCAAACGTGGGTGATTTGAAGTGTGTAGTGAATCTTGAATATCGTCCTCGTCTGTTCGGTTCTCTCTATGGCGCTCTTTTTGTTGATGCAGGTAATGTCTGGACTCTTGAAGATTCGAAGAACTCTCTCGGATATGATATCTTTGGTGATGGAGTAGGGAAGAGGTTTGATGCAAGTAAGTTCCTCACAGACTTTGCCGTAGGTGCTGGTGTTGGTATCAGATATGACCTCGACTTCTTTGTTCTCCGCATAGACTGGGGCTTTGTTGTGCACGATCCTCGCTATGATTCCAAGAGCGGATATTTCAATTTCCCAGGCTTCTCCAAAGGTCAATGTCTTAACTTCGCTATTGGTTATCCGTTCTAATGGTTATCCGCAATCATCTCTAAATATGAAAGAGACGAGATTTAACGTCAGTTCGATGACTTGCTTCAGTTTGATGAGCTTCAGCGAATAATTTATACCCTTTAATACAAATACGCACCTTTGGTGCTGAACTGACAATAATTACCAATCTTACCAATCTTCAACCAGTAATTATCATTTTTTATTGGAAAAAGATTGGTAATTATTGTCAGTTCAGCATCGGAGATGCGTTTGCCATGAATTCGTCGAACTGAGGTTATATCAGAGTCTCGTTCCCCGCTACTTCCTGGGCTGTAAGTGGGGGGTATTTCCGTCATAACTCTCTTAATAAAACCATATAAACACCAAAAACTTACCATTATAACACATTAATATTACCATAGTTTATGGTATTATAATGGTATTATTATGGTAATATAATGGTATTATTATGGTATTATCATAGGACTTACTTCGGAGGAAGAAGGGCAGTTTATGGGGGGGCAGAGTTTAGGGATAGTCTGTAAAATTACGTCAGTTTAACGGGAGTTATTTCCCTATGGTCAGTGGGTCTTCGACAAATCTCGGTGAAAATAAACGCTGCGCTTGGCTACATGAATTAATCGCAAATTATCCGTAAATTAACCGTAAATTATCCGCGAATTTATTATTGTTGACATGAGAATAAAAGAATTTACGATTAATTCACGGATAATTCACGGGCATTTATGTTCGCCCAGGGCAAAAAATAAGGGGATGCTGAGAAGTTGCAAATTCATAGAACTCACGTTATGTTAATAACACGTTAATGCCGTATTCATTTTTTGTGAGTCTTTTTATTATGTGGAATCATTTTACCATTAAAATTTGTGTAGGTAAAAAAAAAGTTGTAATTTTGCACTCGATATTTAGGTGATGGGTGTTAGGTGATGGGTGTTTGTGTTTAGCAAATCATTCCATCGGCAGTAAATACCTTTCACTTGGTGACAAGAACGTATAAAACAAAAACAATATTTATGAAACCAACACTTTTTCTCCTCGCTGCTGGTATGGGAAGCCGTTATGGTGGCTTGAAGCAGCTTGATGGTCTGGGCCCTAACGGTGAGACCATTATGGACTATAGTATATATGATGCAATCGAGGCCGGTTTCGGTAAGATTGTATGGGTTATCCGTAAGGATTTCGAAGAGCAGTTCCGCACACAGATCCTCTCAAAGTATGAGGGTAAGATTAAGTGCGAGCTCTGTTTCCAGGGCATTGACGCTCTGCCAGAGGGATTCTCTGTACCAGAAGGCCGTGAGAAGCCTTGGGGAACAAACCACGCCGTGCTTATGGGTAAGGACGTTATCAAAGAGCCTTTCTGCGTAATCAACTGCGACGACTTCTATAACCGTGACGCATTCAAGGTTATCGGCAAGTATCTTGCTGATCTTCCAGAGGGCGCTAAGGGACAGTATGCTATGGTAGGTTTCCGCGTAGGCAACACATTGAGCGAGAACGGAACTGTTAGCCGTGGTGTTTGCTCAAAGGATGAGAACGGCAACCTCACAACTTGCGTAGAGCGTACAAAGATTGCACGTCTTGAGGATGGCTCTGTGGCTTATCGTGCTGACAACAAGGAGGATGGCGAGTGGGTTCGCGTGGATGAGAATGCTCCTGTAAGTATGAATATGTGGGGCTTCACTCCTGACTACTTCGAGTATTCTGAGGAGTATTTCAAGGAGTTCCTTTCAGATGAGGCTAACATCAAGAACCTCAAGTCTGAGTTCTTCATTCCTCTGATGGTTAATAAGCTCATCAACGACGGCACAGCAACTTGCAAGGTGCTCGATACTACAAGTAAGTGGTTTGGCGTAACTTATTCTGAGGATCGTCCTGATACAGTAGCTCGTATTGCGAAGCTTGTTGAGGAGGGAGTGTATCCAAACAAACTTTTTTAAAAGGAAACTAACAGCCCCTCACCACGGCCCCTCACCCGTCCTGCGGACACCCTCTCCCCAAGGGGCGAGGGGGAAGTTACTAATGAAACTTTATGGGGATTACTCATAGCGAAAAAAGGTGACTCTGACCTCGCCCCTTGGGGAGAGGATGCCCGTAGGGCAGGTGAGGGGCTGTGGTGAAGGTGTGTGTTCTTTTTCTTTTTTATTTCTTTTTCATGAAATTAAATCTCGTTTCTGAGGCTGAGCTTTCTCAGCTTCGTGATATTGTGGCCGGGGCTGAGCGTGTGCTTGTCCTCGGCCACACTAACCCAGACGGTGACGCGATGGGCTCTACTTTGACATGGGCGGAGTATATACGTCAGCAAGGGAAGAAGGTCACGGTGGTGGTTCCTGATATGTTCCCGGACTTCCTTCATTGGTTGCCGGGGTCAGAGACCGTGGTGCGTTATGACAAGCACCCAGAGGTGGTGGAGAGATTGTTTGCCGAGTGCGATACAATCTTCTGCCTTGATTTCAACGTGCCTTCACGCATAACGGAGACACTTGGAGAGATGCTTCTGAAAGCACCGGGAAAGAAAGTGCTTATAGATCATCATCTTGGTCCTGATGTTCCAACTGTGCAGACAATCTCTCGTCCTGAGATGAGCAGCACGTCGGAAATGGTCTTTAGACTGATATATCAGTTGGGAGGCTATGAGCGGATGACGAACAAGATGGCTGTGACCACGTATTGCGGTATGATGACCGATACGGGCGGCTTTACTTTCAATTCTACTCGTGCGGAGATATTCTATATCATCAGCCTGCTTCTTGAGAAGGGCATTGACAAGGATAAGATCTACCGTAACGTGTTCAATAACTTCAGCGACTACCGTCTGCGTCTCGTGGGGTATGTGCTGTATGAGAAACTGCGAATACTCACACCTCTCAGGGCTTCGTATTACATACTGACAAAGGAGGACTTGAAGCGTTTCCACTATGTTAAGGGAGATGCAGAGGGGCTTGTGAATATGCCTTTGCAACTCAAGGGGCATCGTCTGTCGATTTCGCTTCGTGAGGATACTGATAAGCAGAACCTTCTCTGGGTGAGTCTAAGGTCGGTAGATGATTTTCCTTGTAATGAGATGGCTGCCCAGTTCTTTAATGGCGGTGGTCATAAGAATGCTTCTGGAGGTCGTCTGAACTGCTCTGTGAAAGAGGCAGAGGCAATTGTGCACGAGGCGGTAAAGGCGTTTGCGCATTTGCTGTAAAAAAAGCCTAACCAAGCCTTTCTTCCCTGTGGTCAGAGGGTCTTACGACAAATCTCCCAAAGGGAAGGATGTTTTATAGTATAATTGCATCCTGCCAGGCTAAAGGTTTGTAAATTATTAATTATTAACTGTTATTTGTGATAATAGTTCGTAATTATTTATTAACTTTGCAGCGCAAATAAAAAAAACTTTGGGCAGTAAAATCATTTGATAATTAATGAAGAAAATACTTTATGTCGTATTGCTTGCCGTTGTTGGCTTGACGATGTATTCATGTGACGACTATGAGACTTATGCGGAACAGCGTGACTACGAGATTTCGCGTATCTCAAGTTTTATCAATAACCCGACTCAGGGTGAGATAAAGGGAAAGAAGATAAATGTTATCTCTGAGGAGGAGTTCCTTAAGGACACGATAACCGATTTGTCGAAGAATGAGTTCGTGCTTCTGGGTAATGGAGTTTATATGCAGATCGTAAGGCGTGGTTGCGGTAGTATTCTAAAGAATGGAGAGAGTACCACCGTGCTTTGTCGTTTCAAAGAGTATAATATCAATTCAGATACATTGCAGTTGAGAAATGATGCAGCCTTGACTCAGCAGGACTATTATGAGAAGTTTGATGTCTATAATACTTCTGGAACATTTAGTGCTTCGTTCAAGAAGTCGGAGGAAAATACCGGATATCATGGAGTGATGTATTACAGATATAGTACAGCTTCTGTTCCTTCTGGATGGCTTGCTCCTTTGTCATATATCAAACTCGGTCGCCCTGCAAATGATGGTGATGAGGTTGCGAAGGTGCGTCTTATCGTTCCGCATGACCAGGGACATTCTAATGCAAATAGCGGCGTTTATGCGTGCTATTACGAAATAACATACGAAAGAGGCATTTAGTAGAGGGTAAGGATAAAAGTTGAAAGTGTAAAGAGTAATAGAGTAAAGTTGATAGATTAAAGAATAATAGATATGACACTTATAAAATCAATTTCTGGTATTCGTGGTACTATCGGCGGTCCTGCTGGTGATACCCTTAATCCACTTGATATCGTAAAGTTTACATCAGCTTACGCTGCATTCATCCGTAAGAGTACAAAGAACCCGACAAACAAGATCGTTGTTGGTCGTGATGCCCGTATTTCTGGCGAGATGGTGAAGAATGTGGTTTGTGGCACATTGATGGGCATGGGCTATGATGTTATCAATATAGGCCTTGCCTCTACTCCTACCACAGAGCTTGCCGTTACTATGGCGGGTGCTGACGGTGGTATCATCATCACGGCTTCACATAACCCACGTCATTGGAATGCCCTCAAGCTACTTAATGCTCGTGGTGAGTTCCTTACAAAGGATAATGGTAATGAGGTTCTTGCCATTGCTGAGGCAGAGGCATTTGACTATGCTGATGTTGATCACATGGGCAAATATACTGAGGAGAACTTTGATGATCGTCATATAGAGGCTGTTCTCAACCTTAAGCTTACTGATCTTGAGGCAATCAAGAAGGCTGGCTTCCGTGTTGTCGTTGATTCCATCAACTCTGTTGGCGGTATCATTCTTCCAAAGCTCCTTGATAAGCTGGGTGTGGAATACAAGTTCCTGAATGGCGAGCCTAACGGAGACTTCGCACATAATCCGGAGCCACTTGAGAAGAATCTCACAGGCATTATGGATGAGCTTGCAAAGGGTGGCTATGACCTCGGTATCGTTGTTGATCCAGATGTTGACCGTCTTGCATTCATCTGTGAGGATGGTAAGATGTTCGGTGAGGAATATACCCTTGTTAGCGTAGCCGACTATGTTCTTGAGCATACACCAGGTGCTACCGTAAGCAACCTCAGTTCTACACGTGCCCTTCGTGATGTAACTGAGAAGCATGGTGGCGTTTATAGTGCTGCTGCCGTAGGTGAGGTTAACGTAACTACAAAGATGCGTGAGGTCGGTGCTGTGATCGGTGGTGAAGGTAATGGTGGAGTAATCTATCCAGAGAGCCACTATGGTCGTGATGCCCTCGTTGGTATTGCTCTCTTCCTCTCATCTCTTGCTCATAAGGGCGTTAAGGTTAGTGAGCTTCGTAAGACATTCCCAGAGTACTTCATTGCAAAGAATCGTATTGATCTTACTCCAAGTACTGATGTGGATGCTATTCTCGTCAAGGTAAAGGAAATGTTTGCTGCTCAGGCAGATGCAAAGGTTAATGATATTGACGGTGTGAAGATTGACTTCCCTGACAAGTGGGTTCATCTCCGTAAGTCAAACACAGAGCCAATCATTCGTGTTTATTCTGAGGCACACACAATGGAAGAGGCTGACGAAATCGGTAAGAAGCTGATGGGTGTGGTTTATTCTTTCCAGTAAGCTTTTTTAGTGAAGAGATAAGAGTGAAGAGTTAAGAATTTAAGTTACATTTTATAGCGTAAGGTTAATATACGATCTTAAACTGCAATACAAACTTAAATTCTTCACTCTTAGTTTTTCACTCTTCACTTTCAGCATAAAAACGCCTGTCTGCATATAAGCGGACAGGCGTTCTTGTTTTATTCGAGTGAATATTCAACGGTGTTTACGACTCTAATCTTTTTGATGTAGGGGGTGTTGGCATCACGGTCTTCAATAGAGAACTGACCTTGCTGTGCGTTGCATAGGTCGCCAAGCTTGCTGTCTGAATCTTCTGCGAACTTCTGTGCGGTCGTTCTGGCATTCTTCGTGGCTTCCTCTACCATTTCCGGCTTTACCTTGTTTAGGCCTGTAAACTCGTAGCTGATGGAGTTACTGCCGTATTCCTCGCTGACTATGGCTATGCCTTGCTTCATAAGCTCGGATTGACGACGCATGAGCTGTCGCACTTTCTCGACATCAGACGATGTTACTGTGATGACGGATGTTGCCTTATAGCGGTAGTTCATTATCTCGTTGCCGTAGTTATCTGCCTGACGGTCAGTGATTACAGGAGGGTTGATGCTGATGTCCTTATCGCTAATGCCTGCTGATTTCAGGAATGCAACGACTTTCTTGTTCTTATGCTCCAGACGATCGTACATTTCAGAAGGGTCGTTGCCAAGTTCTTTGTACATCAGGGGCCATGTAACCTTGTCTGCCTTAACCTCACGTTCTGCGAGACCTTTGACCGTCACTTTCCTGTCCATGCTTTTGAATGTGACGATGCCGTTGCGGAGGGTGAATCCGCTGACAATCAGAGCAATGCCTATGATTGCTGCTGAAATGAATTTTTCCTTGTTTTCCATTGCCTTAATGTTTTAGATGTTTATGTATTTGTTTCCTGTGCAAAATTATATGTTTTTTCTTATACTCCAAATCTTTTGCTCCTAAAATGAATGGGGATTTCCCTAAATGTTTTGATATTTTGGCTTAAGTAGGTAAAATCACAGTTTTTTTTTCTTATCAAGAATTAGAGAATTAGAGATTGTTGAATTAATGAGAAAGAGAGAAGAATTGCTACTTAACGTGAGTTCGACGAATTCAAGACTGCGAGGGCTGAAAGCCCGACACCTAATAAGGGCACTGAAAAAGTATTTAACACTTTCAAATTGTAACTTGATGTTATTATAATTGGGTCTCCATCAATATATAGATAGGGACAAAGCATAAAAATATGCGATTTCTGCCGTATTAAAACATTTAAAGTTATAAATTGTAAGCTCACAGAAGGAAAAT
>CADCIQ010000081.1 GCA_902801425.1 uncultured Bacteroidales bacterium
AGGTCCTTTACACGACCACCACGTACAAGTACGATTGAGTGCTCCTGAAGGTTGTGACCCTCACCTGGAATGTAAGAGTTAACCTCCTTAGAGTTTGTGAGACGAACACGGGCTACCTTACGCATAGCCGAATTAGGCTTCTTAGGGGTAGTTGTATACACACGCACGCACACACCGCGACGCTGAGGACATGAGTCCAAAGCTGGTGACTTGCTCTTGTCTACAAGTACCTGTCTGCCTTTTCTTACCAATTGTTGAATTGTAGGCATAATTTAATTTGTTTAATTTATATATATTATTTTATTTGTACTCAATACATTACACGCTCCAGTCAGGCCATAATGCCCCTTTTGAAGCGTTTCGGGGTGCAAAGGTACGAATATTTTCCGAAATTACCTAATATAAATAAAGTTTTGTTAGAATCGCCACAATTCTTTAACTTCTTTTAACTCTTACAAATCTTTTTTAATTTTCATTTTTTACCTAATGCGCATTTTTCAGAACACACATATACCTCCCGACCTTCCTATAACATCACATTACTGCCATGCTTTTTTATATTCAACAACTGACATTTCGCTATTCCAAGGCATTTCTGCCGCCCTTCCTTCGATGATAATACCATTATAATACCATTATATTACCATAATAATACCATTAACTATGGTATTTTAATGGTATTATTATGGTAATATAATGGTATTTATATGGTATTTACATAGGACCAACAACGGAAGAACTTCGAAATTTCAACCTCATAACGAGGTATAGATACAACAAAAGCCCCCTGATTGCTCAGAGGGCCTTTTCAATTGTTATTATTCTACGAGATTTGCTTATTAGACAAAGTTCAAGGTTTAAAAAATCTGTCTTTACAGGATTAAGCCTCACCATTTCCGAATGGGTTGGCGGTACGAGGTCCTTGTGGAGCCTGTGGCTGACCGAGATCTATTGTACCAAATTCAGACTCATAGCGCATGATATTCTCCTGAAGAGCCATAGCGAGACGCTTTGCGTGCTCAGGAGCGAGGAGGATACGACTTACAACCTGTGCCTTTGGCTGACCTGGAAGCATACTTGCACAGTCAACTACGAACTCTGCGTGTGAGTGACTGATAACTGCGAAGTTAGAATAAATACCTCTTGCCACCTCTGGTGACACTTCTATCTGTACCTGCTGTCCAGGCTGCTGATTCTTATTGTCCATTATTTAGATTTACGTTTTAAGTTAATAATTGAAATGTTTACAATGCAAAAGTAATACATTTTTATGACATTACCAAATTTATTGACGATTACTTTCGGCTTTTTTTATTCAAATTCGGAAAATACTCCTCGAAACAGCCCTTCATTTTCTTGTCAGAGTCTGAGATTTGTCCCTTTATCTGACTTTCAACCAGAGCGTTACAATACACCTCAAGGTTCGTATAGAAGCCTCGTTCATCAAGTGTATAAAGATTTCCATCCTTTGCATCCTTAGGGTTCAGCCTATGTTTCTTTTCCCATTTATCAGGGATTCCATCGCCGTCGCTATCTTTCTGAACAGGATTCGTCCTCAGTTCAGGCCAGCCTCCAGCATCATCCTGACTATTTACGAAACCCAGCTTTTGCCCCTTGCTCGTATAGGTTGCCGTACCGTTAGCCACATCCATTACTATAACGGCATCATGAGAATCTCTTTTATAGGATGCCCCTGCAAAAGACAATACCTTATTGTATGCCTCTTCGGCAGTATGGGTAGAAACCCAGCCGTAAGGTATAGGCTCTTTCAACCGGATAGTGTCCTTGGTATCTTCGGTAAACACGAAATCAACCCTTGCATCATTCTGCGTCTGATTATAAATGCCATTTTTCCAGTTATCCTCAGTCACATCAGCATGCCTCGTATTCACATTTCCATCGACATAATACTTTCCCCATATATGCCACATGGCATCCCACGCATTTGCCTTTGGAGTATCGTGATGGGTATAGGCACTTGTCCTTACTCCGATAGACGCAATCCTTCTATCCACATTATGCTTCTTTCCTGTTCCCGGTCCCGGCTTATAGTAGTTGTTTACGATATTCACATTCATACCCTCGCCACCATAGCAACCATTACCATCCCAGTTATACATCACGCAGTTCCTAAGATCCATCCTTTCGTCCTTCTGAGTTCCCACACGAGGACCGAGACGAGGACAGCGACTAACATGAAATGCAAGAAGATTATGATGATATGATGCTCCTGAACCTCCCCAGTTACCGCCATAGCCGTGATTTCCCTTTGAATGCCCGGCATTCACAAGACTCTGATCCACCATGTTCCATTGTACGGAGATGTTTTTTGAACCATAAACAGAAAGACATTCGTCAATAGACCAACTGACAGAGCAATGGTCAATAATGATATTCTCTCTATCCATACCGCCCAGACCGTCACCTTCATGATACATAACCTGACGATTTCCGAGCCTGAAACGCATATACCTTATAATAACATTATTTGCGCTTATCACGAAAGGATAGTCGGCTATGCAGATACCATCACCCGGAGCCGTCTGCCCGAGTATTGAGACATCGCCATTCCTTATGGAAAGTGGTTCTTTCAGAAATATAGTCCCAGAAACATCAAAGACAATAGTCCTTGCACCTGATTTCTGAACAGCCCAACGGAAAGTGCCTTCTGTTTCTGCGTCCTCAAGACTCGTGACATGACACACAGCACCACCACGACCACCAGTAGCGAAACGCCCAAAGCCCTCAGCCCCTGGGAAGGCAGGAGCTTTCTCAAACTGGGCAAAGGCAGAAATAGCCATGATGAAGGCTGCAAATATGGTAAAGATTATCCTTTTCACTCTTTACTTCTTTCTTATCAGAGTCAATCCATCGCGAAGCGGGATCATGACCTTCTCTACCCTATCGTCATTTGCAACGACATCATTGAAAGCCCTTATCCCTTTCGTCTGGTTGTCCTTGGCATATTCAGGATCAATCACATGACCGTCCCACAAAGTATTATCCGCAAGAATCCATCCGCCTTTCGACATCAGAGGAAGAACCATCTCGTAGGTTTCAACGTATGTGCGCTTATCTCCGTCAATAAAAGTCATATCGAAGGCTATTCCCTTTTCTGAAGCTATACGAGGAACTTCCTCTATGGCATTACCTATTATAAATGAGATCTTATCACTCAGAGGAGAGCCTTCTATCCATTTACGGGTAAAGTCCTCCTGCTCGTCATTTATCTCAAAGGTATAGAGATGAGCATCTTCGGAAAGTCCTTCGGCAAGACATAGGGCAGAATAGCCAGAGAAAGTACCCACTTCAAGCACATTCCTCGGCTTTGCCATCTCAACGAGCATCTTCAGCAGACGCCCCTGAAGATGCCCACTTGCCATACGACCATGAAGCAGACGGACGTTGGTGTCACGATAAAGGCGATAGAGATATTCTGGCTCTTTGTCAGAATGTTCCCTAACGTATTTGTCAAGTTCTGCCTCTCCGTCAAGGGTGGTATGTGTCGGATCCTGAGTCTTAGACTTTGCCATTATTCACAGAGAGCGGAAATTGCCAGGCGATAGGAATCAAGTCCGAAACCACAGATTACACCCTTGCAGGCAGCAGAGATAAAGCTATGATGACGGAATTCCTCTCGCGTGTGTACATTACTAATATGAACCTCGACAACAGGACAACGCAAAGAACGGATACAATCATGAAGAGCCACGCTCGTGTGGGTATAGGCGCCGGCATTAAGAGCCACGCCATCGTATGTAAAGCCCACCTCCTGCAACTTATTAATCATCTCACCCTCGATATTGCTCTGGTAATATTCCAGTTCAACATCTGGAAAACGCTCTCTAAGTTTTGGCAGATAAGCCTCAAAAGAAGAATCACCATAGATTCCTGGTTCACGAACTCCGAGAAGATTCAGGTTCGGACCATTCATTATCAGTATTTTCATTTATATTTTTTAAGTTTGAGGAGTTCAAGGAGTACAAGGAGTAACGCTCCTAAAGTCGCTTAAGTAGTACAAGACGATAGTATCTACCGTTGAAAGCCATCCGTCTTGTACTCCTTGAACTCCTTGTACTCCTTATTACTCCTTGCAAGTTAATATTTTAATCAATTCAGCCATTCCCTCACTCGCACCTTTCTTTATATGTGTGAGATTAGCACGAGTAGTAACAGCATTAGGGTCGATAAGATACATCGGTATTCCCGGACGGCAATATTGCACAAGTCCGGCAGCCGGATAGACATTCAGGCTCGTACCTATGATTATGAAGATGTCAGCCTTTTGTGCTTCCTGAGCCGCATCATACATATTAGGCACATTCTCCTCAAAGAATACGATGAAAGGCCTCAGCAGACTTCCATCCCCAGCCTTCTCACCATGAGGCACCTCAAGACCAGACTCTCCGAAACCCTCATGAGGAAGGGTTACATGAAAGCGAGGATTATCCACATCCCTGCTTGAGCACATCTTCATCATCTCACCATGAAGGTGAATGATATTTGAAGAGCCAGCCATCTCGTGAAGGTTATCCACATTCTGAGTAACGATTGTCACGTCAAAGTCCTTCTCAAGTTCCTTCAAGAGAAGATGCCCCTTATTTGGCTTCACATCACGATACTTCGTGCGAAGCATGTTATAGAAATCATTCACATAGCAAGGATCCTGCTCCCAGCCTGTATGACTGGCAACTTTCATCACGGGATAGTTATCCCATAATCCACCAGCATCGCGGAAAGTAGTCAAACCACTCTCAACGGACATTCCTGCACCTGTCAAAACAACTATTTTCTTCTTCATAATTCAATAGTTTTTAGGTTGTTTTATTGCTGAATAACGAGTTATATTTCTTAACAATGCACAAAAATAGTAATTTTTTTCGTAAATACACTAAAGTAATCGGAGAAAAATGTTAACTTTGCACCTTGATTAAATATTTTTCCACAAAAAACGATAAAAAATCACATGGATAATGTAAGCTACGCCCTCGGACTGGGCATTGGTTCCCAGCTTAAGAGCATGGGCGCAGAGAGTCTCAACATCGATGATTTCGCACAGGCAATCAAGGATGTTCTCAACGATTCAGAACTCAAGATCTCAATGGCTGATTCTCAGCAGATAGTACAGAAATTCTTCCAGGAGCAGGAGGCAAAACAGCGTGCTGCTATGGCAGAGAACGGAAAGAAGCTCAAGGCTGAAGGCGAGGCATACCTTGCGGAGAATGCAAAGAAGGACGGTATAATCACAACTGCTTCAGGTCTTCAATACACAGTTATCAAGGAAGGTACAGGTAAGTCTCCAAAGGCTACCGATACTGTTGTCTGCCACTATGAGGGTTTCCTCACAAACGGTACAGTATTCGACAGCAGCATACAGCGTGGCGAGCCTGCAGCATTCCCTCTTAATGGCGTTATCGCTGGCTGGACAGAAGGTCTTCAGCTTATGAAGGAAGGTGGCAAGAACCGTTTCTTCATCCCTTACAACCTCGCATATGGTGAGGCAGGTGCCGCTGGCGCAATTCCTCCATACGCAGCCCTCATCTTTGATGTAGAGCTTATTGAGGTGAAGTAAAGGCAGCCCGGATAACCCGGACAATCCGGATTCCCCAGAAAAAAATAGCTAAAACAAATAATAACAAAACAAAGAAATGAAAAAATTCACTTTCGCAGCAATCGCACTTATCGCTGCCCTTGCTGCTTCATTCACATCTTGCGGCAACAGCCCAAAGGCTAACCTCAAGAACGACATTGACACCGTTAGCTACACTATCGGTATGGTTCAGACTCAGGGTCTGAAGGAGTATCTCGTTAACCAGCTCGGCGTTGACACAACCTACATGGACGCTTTCATCAAGGGTCTCAACGAGGGTGCTAATGCAGGTGACAACAAAAAGACCGCTGCCTATTATGCAGGTATTCAGATCGGTCAGCAGATCTCTAACCAGATGGTTAAGGGCCTCAACCACGAGCTCTTCGGTGAGGACTCAACAAAGACTATCTCTATGAAGAACTTCCTTGCAGGTTTCATCGCAGGTACAACTGGCAAGAACCAGCTCATGACTATTGATCAGGCAAGCGAACTCGCACAGACAAAGATGCAGATTATCAAGGCTCGTGAGGCAGAGAAGCAGTACGGCGAGAACAAGGCTGCCGGCGAGAAATTCCTTGCAGAGAACGCTAAGAAGGAAGGCGTAAAGGTTCTCCCAAGCGGTGTTCAGTACAAGGTTATCAAGGAAGGTTCAGGCGAAATCCCTGCTGATTCTTCTACGGTTATCGTAAACTACGAGGGCAAGACTATCGACGGAACAGTATTCGACTCTTCATACAAGCGCGGCGAACCTGCCACATTCCCAGCTAACAGAGTAATAAAGGGATGGACAGAGGCTCTCGTTCACATGCCTGTTGGTTCTGTCTGGGAAGTTTACATCCCACAGGAACTTGCTTACGGTGAGCGTTCAACAGGTCAGTTGAAGCCTTTCTCTGCACTCGTATTCAAGATTGAACTTGTAGGTATCAAGAAATAAGAAATGAAAAAAACTTTATTTTTAGCAATAACAATGATGGTGAGCTTCTCAATGCTCACCATCGCTGCTAATGACAAGAAGAAAAAGAAGGAGGTTGCCCCTGTGGCTCCTGCCCGCACAGTTCTTGCCAATAGCAACGACACCCTCAGCTATGCAGCTGGTATGGCTCAGACCAACGGTCTTATACCTTACCTCACAAGCCAGCTGAAGGTTGACACAACCTATATGGCTGACTTCATCAAGGGTTTCAACGAGGCAATAGAGAAGGGCGACAACCCAAGCTACAACGCCTATGCCGCTGGTATTCAGATTGCCGATATGGTAAAGGAACGTATGTTCCCTGGCATTGAGAAGGAACTCGAAGGTACATCAGAATCTCTCGTTCGTGCTAAGTTCGTTGAGGGTTTCGTAGCAGCCCTGAAGAACGACACTTCAATCTACAATCAGCAGACATCTGCAAGCTATTTCGAGGCTCGAATGAAGGCTAACCATGAGGCTAAGCAGGAAAAGCTCTATGGAGCTAACCGCGAGGCTGGTAAGAAATTCCTTGCTGAGAATGCAAAGAAGGAGGGCGTTGTAACTACTCCTTCTGGTCTTCAGTACAAGATTCTCACAAAGGGCACAGGTCCTGTTCCTACCGCTTCTCAGGAGGTAAAGGTAAAGTATGAGGGCAAGCTCCTCGACGGCACAATCTTCGACTCTTCTTACAAGCGTAGCGACCCAATCACCAAGTTCCGTTGCAATCAGGTTATCAAGGGTTGGACAGAGGCTCTCACCATGATGCCTGTCGGCTCTACATGGGAGCTCTACATCCCTTACGAGCTTGCTTACGGTGAGCACGATCAGGGCAAGATCAAGCCTTTCTCCATGCTTATCTTCAAGGTTGAACTTGTCGGCATTGAGGGTGCAGAACCTGAAAAGCCAGCAGAAGTAGCCAAGGGTCCTGTAAAGGCTGCTCCAAAGGCAACACCTAAGAAGGGCGCAAAGAAAAAGTAAATTTCTTTTCAACAAATAAACGATAGAGTTTCATCATCCCACACGGAAAGGTGAAACTCTATTTTTTGTTTCTCATCCAACATCAATTCTCCATAGATTGTAAAATAAAAAACATGAGTTCGACGAATAATATCGAATTCGACGAACTCACGTTAACTTATCATGCAAAAAAACTTTGCACCTATTTCCTTAGAATCCAAATAAGCAATGCCACTAAACCGACAACAAGAGCGATATATAGTACAGGAGCTGTATATTTGCCAACAACAAACGCTATTATCATCATAGCAGCCCCCAAAACACCAAACCAATAATTGCATTTCAAGTATGTTACAAATGCACTATCTTTATGAATTCCCTTTACTTTATTTTCGGCTTCTTCAAAACACTCTTCTTTTTCATGATGATAGTATAGGTCCGATGTATCATATTGTAAAGCTATATTTTTAATCCTTTTATTCAGCCTTTCCGTCTCATTCTGGCATAATGGCTGAACGAGCCTAAATCCGTCATAATACATTTCCCCTACATTATACTTGTAGAATTCAGGCGTTTCTGTTTTTTCCAAAAGAACATAGTAAACAATAGCGAAATTCACGAAATTATTGTTTTCGCCAATTCTTTCCTTTAGCTCCTCAGCATTTAATCCGAACAATTCATTCGGAACGGTATTCATGAGTTGGATAAGGGCTGATTTTGAAGGCATTTCAGCTTCCGTAAAGAACTCAAACACCTTTGTACTACCATTAGTTGTTTCGCCAAGTACAAACTCCCATACGGATTTATCATCCAGAGCATCAACCATTTGGTTATGCTCAATATATGTTTCGCCATTCCACATCTTCTGGAATGTTTCGAGGGATATTATTTCTGAGTTCATATCTATATTATAAAGTTAGTTCAACTCATTGTCATCTAAACATATAACATCATAAAGTAATAAGAGAAACGGATTTCCCTGATAGCTTGTGCAAAAATATCTGCGCAATTAATTTCAGATAAATCAGAAAAATCCGTTTCTTTTTTTGAGGTTATGCCTTCACCTCTTCACCAAACAAAGTAGCAGAGGTGCTTCTTATAATCCTAACCCTTACGGTTTCGCCGATATGATGAATGCCCTTGTCGAAAACCACCATCTTATTCTGCTCTGTGCGTCCGCAGAGCTGTTCACGACTACGCTTGCTGTAATTCTCCACGAGGACATCAAACTCCTTGCCCTCGTCAAGTTTGTAATTGGCTGCTGATAGCTCGTTCTGAAGGGCTATCATCTCATTGAGCCTACGGATCTTCACATCCTCAGGAATATCATCAGGAAGATGCTTTGAAGCGTATGTGCCTGGACGCTCTGAGTATTTGAACATAAAGGCACTTGCATAGCCCACCTCCCTCATAAGAGAAAGTGACAACTGATGATCCTCTTCCGTCTCAGAGTGATATCCCACAAAGATATCGGTAGTAATGGCACAATCAGGCACTATGCGCTTGATAGCCTCTACCCTACTCATATACCACTCACGAGTATATTTTCTGTTCATCAGTTTCAGAATCCTGTCACTACCGCTCTGCACAGGCAAATGGATATGCTTGCAGACATTAGGCATATCGGCAATCACCTGAAGGGTATCATCACTCATATCCTTAGGGTGTGAGGTGGTGAAGCGAACCCTCATCTCAGGAACAGCCTCCGCTACTCTTCTAAGCAGTTCTGGGAAAAGAACAAACTCGTCCGTTCCTTCCTTCGGAAACTTATAAGAGTTCACGTTCTGACCAAGAAGCGTGAGTTCCTTGTAGCCTCTATCCCTTAGATCTACACATTCCTTCAGGATGCTGTCAATATCCCTTGAACGCTCACGACCACGGGTATAAGGCACTATGCAATAATGGCAGAAATTATTACAGCCACGCATGATACTGACAAAACCCGAAATCTTCATGCCATGAGCACGCTTTGGAAGCACATCACGATATGTCTCAGTCAAAGAGAGGTTAGTATCAATAGCATTCTGTCCAAGCTCACATTGCGCGATAAGGTCGGGCAATGACATATAAGAATCCGGTCCTGCAACAAGATTTGCATGATGATTCTCAATAAGTTCATCCTTGACACGCTCAGCCATACAGCCAAGCACGCCAAGGATTACTTTCTTTCCTTTGTTCTTATTGATGTTGTGCAGAGCCTCCAAGCGATGATATATCTTATTCTCTGCATTTTCACGTACTGAGCAAGTGTTAATGAACACCGCATCAGCCTCATCAATATTCTCTACAGTCTCATAGCCAGCCATCTGCATTACTGAGGCAACGACCTCAGAGTCAGCAACATTCATCTGGCATCCGTAAGTTTCTATAAATAGTTTCTTCATATTAGTTCAAGCCCCCCTCGGGGGGCTGGGGGGCTTTATTATTTCTTCTCGTAATCGTTAATCTTCTTCAGGAAAAACTCCTTGAAGTCGCTCCACTTGTAATAGCATCCCTGAACAGCTTGTCCTGATCATTCTTATGATAGAAAATGAACTGCACATTACATGCCATAGGGAAGATGCGGTAGTTGAGCCAACCATTCTTGTCAAGATCTTCAAGAGGCATCTGCTTGCCATAGCCGTTAATGTTGAGGAGGCAGACGAGAGGCATAACCATTGTGTCATGACCATAACGGAGCGTTGCACCTGGATGTGGAAGAGCAAGACAAGAATCTGCCTCAGAGATTATCTTCCTGACTAAATTACGCTGTGAATAGCCCTGTACTCCACCGCTCAATGGAGAACTGCCATAGTTCACATACCACCAAGCATTACTACCTGCCCAGAAATCATACACCTCATCCTCATTGAAGAGGTCATACATACTGAACTTATGGCGAAGTTCCGTACTCTGGATGTTTGAAGCAAGATCAAAAAGCTGCTTTACAAGCCTATGCCTACTAATTTTGTTTTCCTTAAGGAATTCACCATCCTTGACAAGCAAATCCACTACGCGTACCCCTCCCCTGTGTTTATCGCTAAAGTCCTTGAACTCCTGAGTATCCGTTCCTTGCTTCTTCAATATCTTGAGAACAGAATCCGTCTGACTCATATAATACATATCATGATGACTTGCATCATGCTTGATTATCAACTCTGGATTCATTGACGTAAACTGCAAGAGAGCATTCTCCATAGAGAGGATGCAACGAATCACTATAGTTGACTTTGCATCTATGTTTGTCTTGCCCTTGAACACCTCAGGGAATCTCTCGAACATACGCTTTGCTATGCCACGATGTTGCTCTGCACCAAGCTGAGTAAGCTCACCTTCACGACCTCTTGCCTCCTCGCGTATCTGCCCTACCTTATCAAACACCTCAAGTCCCTTCTCGGTAAGCATACCCGCATCAGCCAGTTTCCTGAGTGTCATATATGGTTTGTCATAGTCGGCAGGCCTAATTAGATAGCGAGATCCATGACGACCATAGTGACTAATATAATATGGAGTATAGCCTGCAGGTGCAGGCGTAAGAGCCTTCTGAGGACCGGGATATGCCTTATAGCCTGAAGCTGATAGGTTGATATCCTTACGGAAGTCCTCACGTGCCTGCTGTGCCGAAACTGCAACAGACATACACAGCGCAAAGGCTGATACCAAAAGCTTTGTATATAGTTTCACCATGACGTCATTAAATATTTGAGAAAAACTTACTTGAACTCCCTACAAGTAGGACTGGATAACCGCTTACTTCTTTTCGTAGTCGTTAATCTTCTTCAGGAAAAACTCCTTGAAGTC
The DNA here is from genome assembly GCA_902801425.1 of uncultured Bacteroidales bacterium. Classification (GTDB taxonomy): domain Bacteria; phylum Bacteroidota; class Bacteroidia; order Bacteroidales; family Bacteroidaceae; genus Prevotella. Next base: position 11,280 of record CADCIQ010000081.1, read on the forward strand.
ACTCCATTTGTAATAGCATCCCTGAACAGGTTTCAGGTCAGGAAGCTGAGCCTCATCCTCATTAAGGAGCACCTTGAAGATCACATCCTTGTCCTGATCATTCTTATGATAGAAAATGAACTGCACATTACATGCCATAGGGAAGATGCGATAGTTGAGCCAACCATTCTTGTCAAGATCGTCAAGAGGCATCTGCCTGCCATAACCGTTTAGGTTAAGAAGACAGACAAGAGGCATAACCATAGTGTCATGACCATAACGGAGCGTTGCACCCGGATGTGGGAAAGCAAGACAAGAATCAGCCTCGGAGATTATCTTCCTGACAAGATTACGCTGAGAGAAGCCCTGATTTCCACCGCTCAATGGAGAATTGCCATAGTTCACATACCACCAAGCATTACTTCCTGCCCAGAAATCATACACCTCATCTTCATTGAAGAGGTCATACATCTGGAACTTATGGCGAAGCTCCGTGCTCTGGATGTTTGAAGCCAGTTCAAAAATTTTCTCCACGAGGCGACGACCATCTATCTTGTTCTTCTCAAGGAATTCCTTATCCTTGAAGAGCAGGTCTGCAACACGCTGACCAGTTCTGTGCTTCTTGCTAAACTCGTGGAACTCCTGTGACTTCGAACCTTTACCCTTCAAGGCTGTAAGAACTGAGTCCTTCTGATTCATATAATACATATCATGACGACTTGCATCATGAGTGATATTCAGTTCCGGATTCATAGTGGAAAACTGCAAGAGAGCATTCTCCATAGAAAGGATGCAACGTATCACCTGAGTTGACTTTGCATCAATGTTTGTCTTGCCCTTGAACACCTCTGGGAATCTCTCGTACATACGCTTTGCAATAGCACGATGCTGCTCAGCACCCAACTTTGTAAGCTCGCCGTCACGACCTCTTGCCTCTTCGCGTATCTGCCCTACCTTGTCGAATACCTCAAGTCCCTTCTCGGTCAGCATACCTGCATCAGCCAACTTCTTGAGAGCCTTATATGGTCTGTCATAGTCATTAGCACCAATGAGATAGCGAGAGCCATGACGGCCGTAGTGGCTGATGTAATATGGAGTATAGCCCGTAGGTGCAGGTGTAAGAGCCTTCTGAGGACCAGGATAAGCCTTATAGTTAGAACCAGAGAGGGTAATATCCTTACGGAAATCCTCACGAGCCTGCTGAGCCGAAACGGCAACAGACATACACAGCGCAACGGCAGACACGAAAAGTTTAGTGTAGAGTTTCATCGCAATGTCATTAAATATTTGAAAAAGATTTATTTGTTTGCAAAGTTACTTAAAGAGTTGGTAATTTCCAACTTTTTTACACATTATTTTCCATGTTTTTGCGTAAAAATCTCATTTTTAGTGCACAATATGAAAAAAAATCACTATCTTTGCCATAATATGGAAAAAAAACATTACCTTTGCCAAAAGAAATCCTAATATCAACTATATAATGAATTTCTGATTAACGAAATTTGGAATAAATAGTGTATTGTTTACGATATCATTAACAATATTTACTATTCCATTTTTTAGATTTGGAGTTCGTACATTGATTTCTATTAGAATTTGGTACTAATCAAAAAAATTAAGTTATGGGTTATCTTTTGCTATTACTTCTTGGGATTATATTATTTGCATTTGTCACGGCAATGACAAAGACCTCTCAAAACAAAGCACGTTGCGAGAAATTAGACACCATGATTTCTTCCATTGAAGGATTTAATGTTTCAAGAACTGTTTCAGATCTTGACAATCGCTATAGATTTTTGGTTGATAATACATCCAAAAGAGTATGTATATTGGCCAATGGGAAAAAATATGTTTGTGGATTCGACAAAATAATTAATGTTGAATATATAGAAAATGGAGAAACCATATCTTCTAAATCCACTATTAGAACTATTGGTGGAGCATTAGCCGGAAGTGTATTAGCTGGAGGAGTAGGTGCCATTGTTGGTGGTCTTTCAGGTAAATCTAAAACGACAACAAATATAAGCACTATAAGTGTCAAAGTCACACTACGTGACTATACAACACCATCAATTAACATCGTTACTTTCGATTGCAAATGGTATACAGGAAACAAGCCTTTAGATCCTAATGACATCCGATGTAGGACTGGTGTGCAGAATGGAAAAAGAATTGTGGATTTTATTAGCATTATCATAGATGAAGTTGATAGAGATCGCAACGAAAAGGATAGTTTACAAAATCAAGTCCCTAAGACAGAGAAGAGCGAAAACAGTTCGCTAGCAGATGAAATAAAGAAACTTGCAGAACTCAAGGAAAAAGGACATATCACAGAAGATGAGTTTTACTCCTTGAAACAAAACCTGTTATCAGCTCGATAAAAAGCGGTAAAGACACAAAAGAAACATTAAAAATCATTTTCTATTGTGTCTTCACAACTCATTTCAAAAAAAATAATGCAAAGTTTCTAATTCAAAAGTTTCTCCGCAAATACAGGTTCATATAAAGTGTATTTTCATTATTACACCACCTTTGACATGTATATCGAAAACATTCTTGATTATCAACCGTTAAACACTCTTATACAATAGAATTTATTCTATTATGATTATTACATCAATTCAAGAAAGAGCATCTGAAGGTATCAAAATAAGAACAAAGATATTTTCACACAAAATTTACACAGAAAGTTCAGAAACAGATACCATTTCGATAGTTTTAACAAGATTTTCATGGTGTTTCTCAAAGAATATTATTAACTTTGCAAAGTACAAATATTGTCTATTATGAATAGAAAAGCAACATGCGAGACTTTTGAAAAAGAGAAATTAAAAAGCTATTCTTCAGTCTTTACTCGTAGGGTTTTTTCTGACATAGTCAATTATAACGATTTCTCTCATCTGAATTGGTTATATATGAAATATGATCAATACCAGAAAGGCATAGCATCATATTACGATTATTTATTATACCTATACAAGTATATTGTAAAATTTTATCGATGTGAATATATTTACAAGAATGAAATCATCAATCAACTTTTACTAAAAAAATATGGAACAAAAAACACCATAGCTTTCAATGAATTTCGGATAGGTAATTCTATTGTTGATTTTGCCATGATGAATGGCGAAAGCAAGGCCTTTGAAATAAAAACTCAATTCGACTCATCTAGAAGACTATCCAAACAAATGGGAGATTACATGAAAATATTTAACAAATGTTATCTTGTTGTTGCCTCTGAAGAGACAGGATATTATGAGAATCTTGTAGAAAACAATACTGGTATCATAGAACTATCTTATGAAAAAGGAAAAATAAAATTAAATGAATATAGACATGCAATCCAGAATACCGAGTTAGATACCGATATTTTAATGGGATGTCTAAGAACACAAGAATATAAAAATATTGTGTTATCATATTACGGCAACCTTCCCAAAATTAGTGAATATGAAATGTACAATGCATGTAAATCACGCATAAAAAAAATTCCTTCAGAGAAACTAAACGAACTGTTCCTTTATGAAATCAAAAAAAGAAAAAGCATAACAAGTAGACTGAACAAAGTGCCAAAGGAGTTAAGGCAAATATATCTTTCTTTGAATCTATCAGAAAAGGAAAGTTCAAATTTGGTAACCCTATTAAGTAACCCAATAAAAAAAACAGAATTATGTATTTCCCGTATTTAAGAGGCAAACAATATGAATTGCTAGCTTTGCGAGATTTTGCGACTTGGAATCAAAGCAAAGAAAAAGTCATACCAATTATCGAACCTGTAAAACAACAATTTGGTGGACTAAACACAGCAATATCAATCATGCTAGAAAACAAATTACAGTTTGCTATTATCCTAAATCCTAAAGATGGAGATTTCAAACACGAAAATGTCGATAATGATATTTTGAAAAATCTAACATCTTTAGAACAAACGCATAGTGGCTGGATCCCCGCTTATATTTACAAGCGAAATGCGAATAATCTTTTGAATCATATTACACAAAATGCTCTTCAGAAGGTAATGGTAATCCTCCCCAACGGAGCTGATGTTAATGACGAAGATTTAATGGAATTTCTTCGCAATGGAAGTGTTGCATATATAGTGAACGGAAATAACGGAAATAGGTCTACACGAGCAAAACTTCTTAGATTAAATAAAAAACTAATCTCACTAGAAGATAGATTTTGCAATAAACAAAGAAATGCAGATTATTCAGACCCTGACGATGAATTCTTTAGCGACGACTTTGCTTATTACAATGCAGATAACCTATATGGTTTTTCTGACTATACGACGCTACCTAAAGATTTTATCGAAGGTGGTATGATGCCATATGCAATTGCCATTCACCTAACATACCAAAAGGCAGAAGATCAAATCTTTGTGCATCATTTTGTTTCCGACAATAACCTTGACCAATCAAATATTCGTGGTAAATTTCATGAAGCTGCAATAAAGATAGCCCCCTTCTATAATGAAATACCTCATACTTGGGCAGTTGACGAATTTATAGAAAAAGCGACTCAAGATAATGGCTATCCAGGTCTCGGTTATATCAAGAAATTATCAATACTTAACCACCTTGAATTAATAAATAGAACATTGTCAAACTAATATAATTATGCTAATCTGTGAAAACTGCTTTAATGATGTAGAATTACAAATTGCAGTCAGCAATGAGTCTTCTGGTTGGGGAATCTGTGAAGCGTGTGGACAAGAAGCAAATGTTGTGGACACCAGTTTTTTTTCAGATTTCTTTAAGGAATTATTACATTTATTTCAGCCAGATAAAGAAGGTTCAGACATTGTAAGTTTACTTCAAAAGGACTGGGCTATATTCATCAACTCAGAAGTTGGAAATGCTATAATTGGACATTTTCTAACATTGGACGATTATGGATATGACCTTAAAGAAAAAGTCGGCTACGTAAATCATATAAGAGATACCATATCAATATGGAATAATGTCAAAATGGAGGTTCGAGAAAAAAGAAGATTCTTCACAAATCTGTCATTATTTGATGAAAATAAATTGATAGAAGCTAATACAAAGATTCCACAGAACACAATTTTATATAGAGCAAGAATTATCCCCTCAGACAAACCATATCTAACACAAGAAGAAATGGGGTGTCCTCCAAAAGGAAAGGCTCCAGCAGGTAGAGCAAATCCTCTTGGCATTCCCTATTTGTACTTATGTAAAGATGAGGGAACAACTTATTATGAGGTTCGCGCATTATATTTAGATAAATTAGCAATCGGGCATTTCAAGACGATTCGAGACTTGTACGTTTTAGACTTCACCTCTTCGCTGAGTCTATACTATGCCTACAACAACTCAACAATCCCATTATCAGACATAATCGCTAAACAGAAAACATTACAATTAATTAGTTCCGATTTATCAAAGCCTCTAAGACGATACGATTCCGAATTAGAGTATGTTCCTACACAATTGATTTGTGAATATTGTAAGATTAACAAAATTGATGGTATATGTTTTAATAGTTCATTACACAATGGTGGCGTTAATGTAGTACTATTTGATTCTTCCTCTGCCAAATGCGTTAAAGTAGAAAGTAGAGAGATTAAAAATGTACTTATTTCAATATAGGAATAGACAACCTAATATCAGCGAAACCCTAATGACTAAAATAATCATATCCTTGCTATTAGCAACCTTTGGTCTATCAATCCATGCAAAAGACATTGTGTGGTTTGATGGTACTAATCCCGTTACCTATAGCGTACAGAAAAATACTGATCTCGTTGTCAACGTGGCATTGAATATGTTCTCCGACGATATGCTTGAGGTTACTGAGACATACGCAATACCAGCAGCTCCAAACAAGGCAAAGATACTTGTCTATCAACTTGACAAGGCAACTGCCAAAGAAAAGAAGGAAATTGAGAAACAAGGCTTTGACATCAGCAATATCTCAAGGGGAAATGATGCTTTCTCTATCCGTTGCAACAAGAAGAACATTATTGTCGTAGGGGCTAATGGTCGAGGCACAGCTTACGGCATTCTCGAACTGTCACGCATGGCAGGTGTCTCTCCGTGGATATGGTGGGGCGATGTAGTACCTGAGACAAAAGAGAAACTAACCATTGACGAACATTTTTCCACGACCCAGTCGGCAAGCGTGGAATATCGCGGAATATTCCTGAATGACGAGGACTGGTCTATTCGCCATTGGAGCTATTCTAACTATGACCAAGCTCCTTACGGGCATATAGGCACAAAGACCTATCGCCGCATCTTCGAACTTCTTCTTCGCCTTAGAGCCAACACCATCTGGCCGGCTATGCACGAGGGCACTACCCCATTCTTCAAGATTCCAGGGGCAAAGACCCTTGCTGATTCTTACGGAATCGTGATAGGCACATCCCATTGCGAGCCTCTTCTGAGGAATAACGTGGGTGAATGGAACAAAGACAGATTCGGAAAGTTCAACTACCTCACCAATAAGGAAAACATACAGAAATACTGGACAGAACGCCTCAACGAGGTGAAGGATAGCCGAAACAATATCTTCACCATTGGCATGAGAGGTCTCCACGACGGACGCATGAACGGAGTAAAGGGTAATGACGAATACCTGAAGGCTCTCCAGACTGTCATCAACGACCAGCAGGAACTCATCCGTAAGAACATAGGCGATCCAAGCAAGCAGATGCAGGTATTCATTCCCTACAAGGAGGTGCTGAAAGTATATGACAAGGGGCTTAAAGTGCCTGACTACGCAACACTTATGTGGTGTGATGATAATTTCGGCTATATGACTCGCCTCAGTAATGCAGACGAACAGAAACGAAAGGGCGGAGGTGGCGTTTACTATCATCTTAGTTATTGGGGAAGCCCTCACGACTATCTTTGGCTAACAACCACACAGCCGGGACTTATCTATAACGAGATGCGAGAGGCATACGACCACAACCTGCGAAAGATATGGATTGCCAATGTGCATGACCCGAAAGTGGCGGGCTATGACCTTGAGCTATTCCTTGACCTTGCATGGAACATAAACTGCACCACAGGCGAGAACGTAGGCGATCACTACAAGCAATGGCTCATTCGTCAGTTCGGCGAGGAAGCTGGTAATTACCTCTACCCTGCCATGCTTGAGTTCTATCGCCTTTGCGGAGAGCGGAAGCCTGAATTCATGGGATGGTCGCAAACGGAACTTGACAAGAAATCATACGACCGCGGTCTTTCTCCTATCAGGAATACCGAGTTCAGCCATGAGTTCGGTGATGAGATGCAACGCTATCTCGATGATTTCGAGGCTATATCAAATAAGGTCATTGAGGCAGAGGATTCAGTATCTCCAGAACTCAACGATGCATATTTTTGCATGATAGAATATCCTGTATGTGCTGCAAGGGCTCATGCAATAAAGATTCTTGAGTCTCAGAAAGCACGACAACTGGCCGACGGTCGTCCGGGCAGAGACAGATACGGCAACGAGGAGGCTATGCGTATTGCATGTGCCAAGGCTCAGAAGGCATACCACGACATTGTTGCCCTCACCAACTGCTATAATAGTTCGATAGCCAGCGGCAAATGGGAGAACATAATGAATATGCACCCACGCGACCTTCCCGTATTCGGTGCTCCGGTACTTCCTTTGCTTCTCTCTGGCGAGAATATGGAAGAGGAACTAAGCAAAACCGAACATGAGGCCAAGGGCGAGAACATTCCGTATAGTTGGATAGCACGAAAGGAAGGCTTCATTGCCCGTAACTGCAACAATTTCAACAATTACATTCCAACAAAATCCAACACCCATCACTCATCACCAAAATACATCTCCATGCTCGGTCATAGCATGAAAGCCGTGGCTCTGTCAAAAGGCTCTGCCCTATCCTATAACTTCACATCTGAGCATGAGGACTCCGCCTTATTGCGCATCGCCCTCATCCCCACCCATCCGCACGACAATGGTGATCTCCGTTATGCGGTAAGTATTGACGGTAATGACGAGAAGGTGGTATCTATCAAGGAGCCATACCGCTCTGCACAATGGAAGAAGAACGTGCTTCGCGGTCAGGCGGTAAAGAATATCTGCATCAAGCTGACCAAGGGTGAGCATACCCTCACCATCCGTGCCCTCGACGAGGGTATCATCCTTGATCAATGGATGATTGATTTCAACAGACACAGAAAGCACTATCTTTTCCCGATAGATTAACGCAAGTTTGATGAAAAAAAAGGGAAGCAGATTTATCTGATTTATCTGAAATAAATCGCGAAAGCATTACTGCGGCAGCCATCAGATAAATCTGTTTCCCTTCTCTTTTTCGAACACGGAAATAACGGAATATACGAAACATCCGTTTCTTTTGTGGATTTCGTGTTCAATAAAATTAATACGCCTCCCCCTATGGCTTAAGGAAGCTCTTATCCCTTTTCACCCCATAGCTATCCAAGGCATTCTTCTTTCGCTTATCGCTATGATACAGGTCGAACAAAGGATTATAAACTGCAAGCTCCTGTGTGGATGTCATCAGGCCTTTGCTCGCCATACGCTTTCTGATTATCGCAAAGCCGCCATTATCAGAAACATTCATCTGAAGGAAGCCCTCCGCACTTGAACCGAGCTCTATCTGATTGACATTACGAACAACAAGGGCCTCAGACAACTTTGCCGAATTGTATTTGTCGAGTGGCAGATGCGTGAAACTACATTTTGCGGTTGGGGGATTCCCCTCCGACTGCCTGACAACCATAAACTCAAGACAATCATCATATTCCCAGCCATCATTATTCTTCACAATGGCGAGGGCTATTTCTGAAACCGTAGTATCAGGGGTAACGGAGAGATTACCAAGACTGATATTTGTCACGAGAGAATCATCCTTTAGCTCATATTCTACCTGAGGAAGAGTACCGAACGAAACGATATATGGAGCCACAACCTGAGCTTTCATAGCGACCTCATTCTTGTTCAGATATACGGCAGGCTTTTGCATATTAACGCCTTGGAAGCGCGAATAATCGGTCTGTCGCCCCGTCTTATCCTGAAAGTTTCCTCTCAGAGCCTCCTTCAACGCAGCATATATATTCTGTATGTTGCGCATTTTTACTCGATACACGACCTGCCCTTCAGTCTTAGCATCACGATACGTTGTCTGCTTTCGGCAAACCACTACCTTTCCATTGTAGTTTTTATAAACCACATCATCCACAGAGCCGATAATAACACCATTTTTTTCAAGTATAGCCATAATTCTTTCGGATTTTAATTATTAAATTATCTGTTTACTTTGCAAAGATACAGAAAATCCCTTGATATTCCAAATAAAAAACCAAAAACTTACCATTAAATTACATTAATATTACAATAGTTTATGGTATTATAATGGTATTATTATGGTAATATAATGGTATTATAATGGTATTATAATGGTATTATCATCGGAGGAAAAGCGGAAGAACAGCGAAGTACAAACAAAGTAATACTTACGCTTTTGCAACTAAAAATACATTGTTTATCAATTTTCTTATTAAATTATTTGCTTGTTTCGTAAAAATTTCTTAATTTTGCCCACAATCCTACAGTGTTAGGAACAGTGCCGAACGGCATGAAGGGCGTTTTGAAGTTATCCTCTCAAGGAATCTGGACAATTCCTCTACAAATGGATAATAGACAGGACGCTCACGTCTCGTTGATATATGCAAGCCCTTATTGGCTTTCCATATACCGATAGAGGCGTGGGCTATTGTTTGTTATATTTGTAGGGCAGTCCAGAGCCTCTTGAGAATAACGACAATAGTTCCCACGCCTTTTCTTATTTCCAACTTTATAACTAAAAGTCGGTTGTGGGGATAGACTGGCTATGAAAAACAATTATGAAACAGATTATGGTTTTAGTATTTGCCATTATTTGCACAACATATAAAGTACAAGGCAAGAGTCTTTTTACGAGAAGAATATTATCAATATTCATGTTGCTATTGAGTATAACGAGTTATGCCCAAGTAACTACGTATTTCTATGGACGTGATAAAATCCAATCAAAAAAAGAGACCGCTGCCCTCTATTCTGTATCTATGCGCGATAATCACACATGGGTAACAGTTGAACTTATACCGACCAAGGATAGATCAAGGATGAATTTTTGGACAAGTCAAAATACATACATAATTGTAGGTAATGGCATGGAACTCCCTATTGTTGGTTTTGAGAATAACAATCATCAAATTTCCATGGAACCTTTTTCTGGCAATTGGGGATGGAGTAATGTAAAAAAAGGGCAAAAATATTATTACACTATGGTTTTCGGTGGTATTATACCACCTGGTGTAACAAATTTCACACTTGTCGACAAAGGAACTTTTGGAGGAGCGCATGGATACGGATTTAGTAATTATACGCTCAATAATCCCCGAACAGGCAACACATCGTGGTCTGAATCCTCCGTCAAGCAGAATGCAGACCGCAACAATGATGGAATCTGTGGTATATATGAAGGAACTAATGTTATTGGCGATAAATTAGGATGCGTTAAACAAGATGGTGAATATATCATTATATATCTTGGAGATCGAGTCCGAAGTACTTGGTGGCAGATTGGTGATATTAAAGCAAGGTTAAAACCAAGTGCCACCAATGGCGTATTTAAGGCAGATTGGTATATGGGCAATAAAACCGTATCGTCTCATACTTATGTGTTTTTTGATGGAGGAGGAATGAAAGCTGTAATTAATGATCTTGATGAAGAATTCTATCTCAAAATGTATCCGACTTCACTTGCTAACAGCAGCCCATCTTCTAATAGCAGGCCATCTTCTAGTACAGAAGAATGGTCGGGGACTGGATTCGCTCTCAACAACGGCTATATAGCAACGAACTATCATGTTGTTGATAATGCGAAATCAATAAAAGTCCAAGGAATAAGAGGCAATTTTAACATAAAATACAACGCTACAGTTGTAGCAACAGACAAATTTAACGACTTAGCAATTGTAAAGATTAATGACAGTCGTTTTAACGGTTTCGGCACAATCCCATATCGAGTTAAGACTTCTACATCAGAAGTTGGTGAGGATGTTTTTGTTCTTGGCTATCCATTAACAACTACAATGGGTGACGAAATAAAACTGACAACGGGCGTTATCAGTTCCAAAACAGGTTTTCAAGGAGATGTGGCTTTATATCAAATTTCCGCTCCTATTCAACCAGGTAATAGTGGCGGTCCTCTTTTTGATGGAAAAGGAAATCTTATTGGAATCGTTAATGCAAAGCATATGGAAGCGGAAAATGTAGGCTATGCCATCAAGACTTCATATCTAAACAACCTTGTAGAAATCGCTTCATCAACTTCTTTGCTTCCTTCGAACAATTCTATTTCGGGAATGTCATTAAGCAATAAAGTCAAGAGTCTAAAGAACTTTGTTTTCATGATTACATGTTCAAATTCAAGTACTGTAAGTTCTATTTCTTCAGGGAATACATCTTCTGCATCACATGTAATAAAATATCCATCCGTAAGAAATTCCACAACTAAGGATTTGACTATCAAGAGTGTCACATGGGAACACGATTATACTGCCGTTGAAATTATTTCTAAAGGTATTTCTGAATGGTGCAATATTGATAGGAATACATACATCATGGTAGATGGGAAACGATACACTATGACAAAAGCCGAAGATATAAAAATAGCACCTGATAAA
>CADCIQ010000082.1 GCA_902801425.1 uncultured Bacteroidales bacterium
TTCTTCCCAAAGAAGCCTACGATAAGAGTGCAGACTGTTGACTGTTCTAATGATGGACAGACTACTTTATTCTAAAGTAAATTCGTCGAACTCACGTTATGATAGCATTACAGTTATTTCGACTATCATAATTCTTATTCCCCTCTTCTACTTTTATTGAGATTAGATTAGGACAATTAGAAGCAATTCCAGGCTCAATATTCGTAACAGATTTCGGAATTGTGATAGATGTGAGACTTTTGCAATATGAGAAAGCCGAACTACCTATACTTGTAACAGAATTTGGAATTGTGATAGAAACCAGATTCACGCATCCTATGAATGCTGCAATTCCAATATTCACCACAGTATTAGGAAGGGTGACAGATGTGAGGCTACGACAATCAGAGAAAGCATAATTTCCAATATTAGTAACACCTTCCTCAATTACAACTTTTTCTATTTTTTCAGACAGAAAAGACCAAGGGGCATCACTATATTCATAATCATCCATCTGAGTTCCTGATATGGTCAATGTACCGTCATTAGACATTTTCCACGTAACGTCTGCATAAATAGCCCCATAAGTGAACAGGCTCAAAAATAAAAGTATAAATGCTTTTTTCATCGCTTTAATAAATAATTTTATAGTCGTTTTTTTGATATCGAGTGCAAATATAGATAAAATTTTTTCAATTACAAGCATTCAAGATGGAGAAATTCTATATTTTTTATCATCACAAATTTGGAAATCTCATTAAAATTATGTATCTTTGCCAGCAAATATAGATATTGAGATTTATGATTAGCATAGCAAATCCTATATACGATTCTGTCTTCAAATATCTCATGGAAGATGAGCGCATTACGAAGACCATTCTCTCCGCATTACTCAAAAAGGATGTGGTAGAGGTGGAGATGCGTAAACATGAGTATAGCAATGGTAGTAGAGATAAAATCTCTATGTTCCGTCTTGACTTTGCCGCTAAGGTGCGTCAGGAAGACGGAAGTCTGAAGCTAATCCTTATCGAACTTCAGAAGACATGGTTGGAGACGGAGACATTACGTTTCCGTCAGTATCTCGGCACCCAGTATTCAAATCCTGCAAATATCATAAAGGGAGATAACATGAATCGCTATGCCATCCCAATGGTAACTGTATATATGCTCGGTCACAGGGTTGGCGATATTGAGGAGCCTGTGCTCTATGTCAATCACAAGTCATATAATTATGACGGCGTGGAGGTAACAAAGGGCATTCCTGACCCATTTGTCGATAGTCTTGTGCATGATAGCATCATCGTGCAGATACCGCTTCTGAGAGGCACTATAAACAACCGTCTGGATAAGGTGCTCAGCGTGTTCGACCAGTCACATAAGGACAAATACAATCAGCAGGTACTTAATTTCGACGACAATGCCTTTGAGGATGATGTAGAAATGCGTCATATCCTCCATAGATTGCTTGCTGCTGCATCAGATGCAAAGTTGCGTCAGGATATGAACGTAGAGGATGAATATTTCTCTGCCATAGAAGATCGTGACACCGCCATAATGCTAAGAGACAAGAAAATAGCAGAACGCGATGCGAAACTTGCGGAACAGGATTCTAAGCTCGCAGAACAGGATTCTAAACTTGCGGAGCAGGATTCCAAGCTTGCAGAACAGGGAACGCAACTTGCAGAAAAGGAAGCACAACTTGCAGAAAAGGACAAGGCATTACTTTCTTCCGCAAAGGCATTGAAACAAGCAGGACTTTCTGTAAAACAGATAGCAGCGATGACAAAACTGTCAGAAGACACTATTAGTCTCTTATAAGTATGCATGAGAGATTTTTAATGTTTTCCGAGCAAATATTTGGAGATATAAAATTTTCTATGCGGATATACGTTCTGTCATCGAAAGACTTATATCCTTGCATAACTCCTTTAGTTGCTTTGTATAAGTTGATACAAAGTGGATCATTATTGATTATTCGCTCTAATTCTCTCTCACTTTCGGCTAAAGTTCTTTTCAAAACAGGATAGCCGTCAGAGGCAAGGACAATCTCCTTGGCATCAGCAACAGAAATAACGTGAATGAGATTTTCGGGAATATCCATTCCGTTAATCACAGCATAGTCACGATTCTGTCTCTCACAACAGCTTCGCAACTCATTTTTGATACAGTCACGACCAACATCTTTGATACGTAATCCTTCAACGGTCGCCCTACCCTCTTTCAATAATTCATGAATATAATCCGAGCGTTTTTGAGCATTAATTTTCTCTTCGGGCTTTGGATATTCATAAAGAATGCCATCAATAAGGCACAGGCAATCACCTACAAACCAAACCTCACGTTTCCTTACGTTCAGCACCACGGCACTTGCCGCCATAAGGTTATTGTCGGCTTTCACAGGTTTCTGAGGATAATAGGAAGAAACAGCCTCAGCAGTCAATCGACAGAAATCTGTGACCGTTGAATCAGGAGTGAGTTGTTCTGATATAACGTGAGAGACGATTTGCATACACAACCTGCCATTGCTGACATCAGGAGAGTATCTGACATCTGCCTTGGATGTGCTGCCATCAATAACAGCCACGAAATCATCTGTCACGATGATTCCGTCCTCGCACGTCTCCTGATTTCGCTTTCCTATTATCTGGCTTTCTACGATTCTCATTCTGAAAATTTGGATTGTATGATTTTGGTTTGTTGCGGCCTCTCCCCCCGCCCTCCCCCGTAGGGAGGGTGCCGGAAGGCGACGACCACCTATTTTTGTCATTATTAGCCTTGTACCTCTTTTCGCACTCAGGCTCCCTCCCTACGGGGGAGGGCGGGGGGAGAGGCTGCTTTCCTATAAGTTCCTTTATCAAATCCGCTCTCCCGATACGGCGAAGCGACTGCTCAATATTACGTCTTTCCTCTGGTTTGTACCAGAAGAAGAACTGCCTTTGGGCAAGTTTGTCCTTTGGTGTCTTAGCAGAGAAGACAGGCTCAAGGGTATAAGGATCATATCCGCTATACCACGTCTCTGTGCTAACGGTCATAGGCGTAGGGGTAAAGTCCTGAACTTGTTCAAGTTGGAAGTCCAGACGCTTGGTTTTGATTGCAAGGTCAGCCATATCTTCCTCATGACATCCTGGATGTGAGGAAATGAAATACGGGATGAGCTGCTGTCGCAAGCCCTCCTCACGGTTTATCTTATCAAATACACGCTTGAACTCCTCAAACAGCTTGAAAGAAGGCTTTCTCATCAGTTTCAGAACGGCATCGGAGGTATGCTCAGGTGCAACCTTCAATCTGCCGCTAACGTGATTGCAGATAAGCTCACGGGTATATTCCCTTGCCGACTGGTTGGCCTTCTCATCCTTACTGTGATGAAGCAGAAGGTCATATCTAACGCCAGAGCCTATGAAACTCTTCTTTACCTCTGGCAAGGCATCTACGGAACGGTAGATATCAAGCAGAGCTGAATGGTCGGTGTCAAGGTTCGGACATATCTCAGGATTCACGCACGAAGGACGCTTGCACTTGGCACAAGCCTTCAGGTTACGTCCGTGCATTCCGTACATATTTGCAGACGGACCACCAAGATCAGAGAGATAGCCCTTGAAATCAGGGAGTTTCACGACTTCCTTCACCTCCCTCATGATACTCTCCTTTGAACGGCAAGCTATGAACTTCCCCTGATGAGCAGAGATAGTACAGAAGGCACAACCGCCAAAGCACCCTCGATGCATATTCACCGAGAACTTAATCATATCGTATGCAGGAATCCTCTTGCCCTTGTATTTCGGATGCGGTACACGCATATAAGGCAGATCAAAAGAGGCATCAATCTCCTCGGTAGTCATAGGCGGATAAGGTGGATTAACCACGACGAAACGCCCGTCAACGCCTTGGATAAGTCGCTGAGCATGAACCTTATTACTCTCTTCCTCTATATGTCGGAAATTATCTGCCTCAGCCCTCTTGTCACGAAGACATTCTTCATGGCTATGGAGCACGATATCATCCTCGGTTATGCCACCTGGAATATCCTCTTTTCTGCACAGGAATACGGTCTGAGGTAGTTCGGTTATCTCACCTATCTTCTTGCCCAGAGCCAACTGTTCGGCAATGGCGAGAATGGTCTTTTCACCCATTCCATAGGAAATGATGTCTCCTGCACTATCACAGAGAATACACTTTCGCAGACGGTCTTCCCAATAGTCATAATGGGTAAGTCTTCGCAGGGAAGCCTCGATACCGCCTAAAACAATAGGGACATCAGGAAACAACTGACGGAGAATCTTGGAATAGACGATTGTAGGATACTCTGGACGGCAGTCATGACGACCGTCAGGCGAATAGGCATCCTCCGAACGCAAACGCTTGTTGGCTGTATATTTATTGACCATAGAGTCCATACAACCTGGGGAAATACCGAAGAAAAGTCTTGGTCGTCCGAGTTTCTTAAAGTCACGGAAATCCCCGTGCCAGTCAGGTTGTGGCACGATAGCCACGCGATAACCAGCAGCCTCAAGGGTACGACCTATCACGGCAGCACCAAATGAGGGATGATCCACATAGGCGTCGCCAGAGAAGAGTATTACATCAAGTTCATCCCACCCTCTTAACTCACACTCTTTTTTTGTCGTTGGCAGAAAATCTGTCAGTTGCATTTTATACTTTCTACTTTACCCTTTCTACTATCTACTTTACTCTTCAACCTCCTCTACCGCAGGTGTTTCAAACTTCGTATCAGCGTAAAGCAAGATGAGATTATGAAGACCGAGAGCCTTCATATCCTTATGATAAATCACATCAAAGCAGAGGTCGAGAAGAGCCTTGTCTGATGTACCTACAGAATCAAGAAGTGAGCGGATGTTCAGTTTCAGCTTGTCGAGAACTGGTTCATCCACAATACCATTACTATCAATCAAACCATTAAGGAGTGAATACTTATGTAAAGTTTCAAGGTGCTCTTTCGTTATCTCGATAGAGCGAGTACCTGATGCATTTGCCTGTATTTTCATATTCCAAAAATTTAATAGCCCCTCACCTACCCTACGGGCATCCTCTCCCCAAGGGGCGAGGGGGAAATTAGTATTTCTAATAATATTCTTTTAAGCGAACTAAGGTTACTTTTTCCCTCGCCCCTTGGGGAGAGGGTGTCCGAAGGACGGGTGAAGGGCCTTCTACTCTAACAGGAACTTCAGCACGCTTCGCATGCAGAGCCCCCTCTGATCCTCGGTTCTGATACATTCCAAAGGGAAGCCCATGACGAAACTACGGCGTTCCTTACATGCTATGGCAGCCGTACTGCCATCGGCATAAAGCATAGCAGGGAAGGCTGTTCCAATAGGAGCAAGCACATCGGAAGATGTAGAGGCATAGTGATCTTCGTTCAATGCTCTGAAGACATCAAAATCTACGCCCATACCCGTTACTACCTGTGCACTATCCGACTTATCCTTATATTTCTGCTGATAATCCGTATAAAGTACCTCAGCCATAAAGGCCGAATCAGCAGGAGCCTGATTATCAGAACCAACATAAGAGCCACTTACGATCAGCGCCCCATTGAAATATCTCAGTTCGTTCTTCAACCTTGTAGGAAGTGAAGGGTATCTCTTAATAGAATACCCGTCATTACGCTCATTTCCAAGAATAAGATCCAGAAGTCTGTACCTTGACAACATAACATCGCCCATACCAAGACACTCGGACGAACAGCTCACCACGCTATATTTCCTCATAGTTGCCATAGCACGAACATGCTCCGTAGTATAGTTGAAGTCATTTCCGGCAAGGAAAGGCAGATGACTAGTCCAGCAAGCAGTCTTGCCATACGAGAGACCGGGGTCTTCTTCCATATCAAAACCAGTAGCCATTCCCATATCATTATACTTCACGGCAGGTCCTGCAAGCCTGTGAAAGCCGTTAACCACAAGCAACTGTCTGCCTCCCGGATGCCACACACAGGCAAGTTCCTCTGAGGGCAAGCTCCGTCCGCCACTATTGGCAGCAGTAACCCTGAAACGATATACCTTATCAGCATCAAGAGTCACAGAGGTCTTTTTTCTCAAGACGACCGTTCCATTATCATAATCCCTGTCTCCTACCGCCATATACAGAATATACGAGTTTGCTCTTGCAGAAGATTCAAGGGTATCAATGGTTTCTTCCCAGGCAAGGGTAGCCCTTCCGTTTGAGTCCATCATTATCCTGAACCTATGAGGAGCAAGAGGCTGGATAACCGCTTTCTTGTTATGCTGAGCCGCAAGGAACTTCACAATACTCTTATACACGGAGCGTGAGAGCAGGAACTTGAAATGAGGATCATGCCCGTAAAGCATATCAGAAAGATTCTCGTGCGAGAACATTTCAAGGATTGCCGAAGGGATTCCCGGAATACGAGTCTCTGCGTAGTTTTTATCCCAGATACCTCGCGTATGCCAACGACCATACTTATATGTTATGTCCTTGTTTATCTGCGATAGCATCTGCTCTACGAAGTCGTATGATATCAATCTTGATTCACCGCCAGACAGACGGCAATCGTTGAAATCTGTAGTGCAGATACCGAGGGTTCCCACAAAACTCTTATCTATATGATACCCGGCATCACTATGCACGGCAAGACTCATCTCCAATGGCACGCCCTTACCTTCCTTGTCAGGAACATACATGGAACCACCCGCTATCCAGTTGGTCATCATAGGACGGACATTGATGTCATCGGCATAGTCATCCGTGCCTTGTCGGGAACTATACACGTTATAAGGTGCACCCGACCATTGGGCATTATATCTCGCGCCCTCAAGACAACGTGGCAAGCCACTAACGGAACCGCCACGCTCTACATTTCCCATACCACCACCAAAACGGACAGCATCGGTTGTAACCACCCCTTTCATCTTCGACACATTGTCAACGGCAACATAGTTGTCATCACCACTACCGAAATCAAAGGTTCCGAGATATACCCAAGTACCGCCACCCATTGTCTGGTTTACGGTGAAATGTGTTTCTACGCCCTTGTGAACAACCACATAGTGAGCATCAGAAATGCTATTCTGCAAGGTCTGATAAGAAACATATACGGCATATCTGCCCGAGGTCTGCAAATAAGGAGAATATCTTGCTACGGATGAAGCTTTCTTTTTCCTTACCTTCGACCATTTTGCCGTACCCATAGTGAAAGGCGCATCTCCCTCAATAATCACATCTTTCTTTATGCCGAAACCAGGCTCGGAAGACTCGCTCCACTTTCCCTGTTCCTTATATCCAGGCAATGTCTGGTCATTATCCACAACGGTCTCTATTCTCTGCCAGTCGCGCTCTCGGGGAGTCCACACCACAGCACCAGCATTCTCAAGCATAGGAATGAGATATGGTACAACGAAAGTCTGTGAGAACAAGTCCTCGTTAGTGCCAAAAAGATTTACCCTCTGCCATTTCCATATACACTGTGCAGGATTATAATAGCGTCCGTGGCTTGCCCATACAGCCAGATGTCTTCCCTCAAGACCGTTATCAATCTTATTCGGCCTTGAAACATTCTTCACCCATGGCAATCCGTAATAGTCAGAGTCATCAAAATAACTCTGAGCATTAGCATTGCCAAAGACGAAAGATGTCAATAGTCCGCAGACCATTGGCAAGAAACGCACGTATTCCGAATATATCCTATTGAGAGATTTCACCATTTACAAAACGAACTGTTCAGGCTTCTTGCCCTTGAAATCCTTAAAATATGACTTTACCTCCTGCATCTCCTTCTCCACATCTCCCGAAGGTATGAAAGAACGAGTGCAGTATATCAGTTTTCTCTCATAATCAAGTCCATAGAGCAGCACAGGAATCTGCGCACTCAGGGCAATATAGTAGAATCCCTTCTTCCAGTCAGGATTAGCCTTTCGAGTTCCCTCTGGCGTAATTGCCAGACGGAATCTCTTCTCTTTCCTTGCAATCTCGGCAAGGGTCTCTGTCATAGACGTTTTCTTCTGTCGGAAGACGGGTATGCCTCCCAGTTTACGGAATATAGGACCAAGTGGCCAGAAGAACCATTCCTTCTTCATCAGGAAGTTAGAAGAAAGTCCCTCGGCCTGATTATACAGTTGTCCGTAGATGAAATCCCAGTTGCTTGTGTGGGGAGCCAGACATATAATGTATTTGTCAGGGTGCTCAACCGTCACTTCTTTTTTCCACCCAAGATGTCGGTAGAGCAGCCAAGCAAAAAATTTCTTAAGCATTTACAAATTAAAAGTTAGAGCATATTCCCTATCTCATCCACCACATTATTAATATCCTTGTTGAAGGATTCAACCAATACGCGATAGTATCTCTTTGCCTCCATACCAGGCTCAGGATGGGAAACACGCATTATATAATCAGAGTGCAACCTAAGTATGCTTTTAAGTAGTGCATTCACATTACCCCCAGAATCAGGACGTTTGGTATAGGTAGAAACAGCTATGCATTCAGCAAACAACTCGCTGCACACAAAATTTATTTCTTTTTTAAGGTTTCTCTTGTTTGCCATAATTTTATAAGATTAAGGATTTGATGTTCAAAGGTAGCAATTTTATGTGAAAAACAAGAAAAACAACAAAGAAAAATAAAAAAATAACGAAAAAAAAGAGATTTGTTAGCGTTTTTCACGTAAAATTAGTATTTTTGCACTAATTTTTATAGTATAGTATCGATATTTTTTCAACCAAAATTATATCATTCAAAGAAAATTATGGAAAAAAGTGCATTACAGATTGCACGTGCTGCCTACCAGCCAAAGCTTCCTAAGGCTTTGCGTGGCGCACTCAATGTAGTTGAGGGTGAACCTACTCAGTCAGTTGCAGATCAGGAAGAAGTACAGAATCTCTTCCCTAACACTTACGGTATGCCATACATCAAGTTCGAGCCAACAGAAGGCAAGATGGCAACTGCTGCTATGAACGTAGGCGTTATCCTGTCAGGTGGTCAGGCTCCTGGCGGTCACAACGTAATCTCTGGTCTCTTCGACGGTATCAAGAAGCTCAACCCAGCTAACAAGCTCTATGGCTTCATCCTCGGTCCTGGCGGTCTCGTTGACCACAACTATATGGAGCTTACTCCAGAGATCATCGACGAGTATCGCAACACAGGTGGTTTCGATATCATCGGTTCAGGTCGTACAAAGCTTGAGAAGAAGGATCAGTTCGACAAGGGTCTTGAGATTCTCCAGGCTCTTGATATCAAGGCACTCGTAATCATTGGTGGTGACGACTCTAACACTAACGCTTGTGTACTCGCTGAGTACTATGCAGCTATCAATGCTGGCGTACAGGTAATCGGTTGCCCTAAAACTATCGACGGTGACCTCAAGAACGAGGCAATCGAGGCTTCTTTCGGTTTCGACACAGCTACTAAGGTATATTCAGAGGTTATCGGTAACATCATGCGCGACTGTAACTCTGCTAAGAAGTACTGGCACTTCATCAAGCTGATGGGTCGCTCTGCTTCTCACGTTACTCTTGAGTGCGCTCTTCAGACTCACCCAAACATCACCCTTATTGGTGAGGAGGTAGAGGCAAAGAACCAGACTCTCGACGATATCGTAACATACATCGCAGAGGTTGTAACTGATCGTGCTAACCTCGGTCTTAACTATGGTGTTGTACTCGTACCAGAAGGTCTTATCGAGTTCATCCCTGCTATCAAGAAGCTCATCGCAGAGCTTAACGATATGCTCGCTGCTAATCAGAAGGACTTCGACCTCGTTTCTGACGACCACAAGATTGACTACGTACTCGCTCACCTTTCTGACGAGAACGCTGCAATCTTCAAGTCACTTCCTATCTCTGTTTCTCGTCAGCTCGCCCTTGAGCGTGACCCACACGGAAACGTACAGGTATCTCTCATCGAGACAGAGCAGCTCCTCGCAGAGATGGTTGCTAAGAAGCTCGCTGAGTGGAAGAAGGACGGCATCTTCACAGGTAAGTTCGCTACACAGCACCACTTCTTCGGTTACGAGGGACGTTGTGCAGCTCCTTCTAACTGGGATGCTGACTACTGCTACTCACTCGGTTTCAACGCATCTATGTTGATTGCAGCTGGCAAGACAGGTTACATGTCTTCTATCAAGAACACATTCAAGCCTGCTGACGAATGGATCGCTGGTGGTATTCCTATCACAGCTATGATGAACATGGAGAAGCGTTCTGGTGAGATGAAGCCAGTTATCAAGAAGGCTCTCGTAGAGCTTTCTGGCAAGCCTTACAAGTACTTCGTTCGTCATCGTACAGAGTGGGCTCGCAACACAAGCTTCGTTTACCCAGGCCCTATCCAGTACTTCGGCCCAACAGAGGTTTGTGACCGTCCAACCATGACCCTCACACTTGAACAGGAATAATCCACAAAAATAAAAAATGAAAAATGAAAAGTGAAAAATGCTAATATGTATTTTATTATTTTTCATTTTTCATTTTTTTATTATTCATAAAAAAATGCCCCATCGGGCACTACAATAAAGAATATGGCAAAGAAACAACACAAGAAGACACCTCGCAAAGCTCTCCCACGCAAGTTGTGGTGGGGTATCGGCTCCGTAGTCACTCTTGTGTATATTGCCATTTTCTATTATTTCTTCGTAGGTCCAACAGGCTTCCGATGGCGCGCCCTCTATGGCGATGCACAATACCCTGAAGGCTACGAGATACAGGGAATAGACATTTCACACTATCAAGGCAACATTGACTGGGCAAAGCTCCAAGGAGCTATCATCAACAAATGCCCTGTACGCTTCGTGATAGTAAAGTCAACAGAAGGGCGTTCTCTCGTTGACGAGAACTTCGCCTATAACTTCGATCAGGCACGCGAATATGGTTTCATACGCGGAGCCTACCATTTCTGGAGCACTAAATCAAGTGCCCGCGATCAGGCCTATTTCTTTCTTGACAAGGTGAAACTTGAGCCTGGCGACCTTCCTCCAGTTCTCGATGTGGAGGTAAAGCGCAAGGAACAGTCAATAGAAGACTTCCAGCGCGACATACTGACATGGCTTCATATCGTGGAAGACCAATACCACGTCAAGCCTATCATCTATACGAGCTATAAGTTCAAGATGACAAACCTCGCCGACAAACGCTTCGACGATTACCCATATTGGATATCACACTACTACGTAGATAAGATGCAGTACAAAGGGAAATGGAAATTCTGGCAGCACACCGACGTGGGCTCGCTCCCAGGCATCAAAGGCTATGTGGATCTCAACATATACAACGGCTCTTTCTATGATTTGAAGCAGTTGTGCATACCCGAATAATTAGTGAAAAGTGAAGAGTGAAGAGTGAAAAATTTAAATTACACAATATTGCTCCAATAAGCAAACATTACAAACTCAAATTCTTCACTCTTAACTCTTCACTCTTCTCTTTTAAACTCTAAAAAAATGAACTCTCTCCATTGGGTTGCCTGCTGGGGCAACGCTACATCAATTACCGATCGTAAGGAATCTATATATGCAAAGGATATCACCCTTAGATATCCTATCCGTATGTGCTTTGACGGCAGTAAGATCCGCCTTCGCTTCTCTAACCTCACAGGTACAGAGGAGGTCACTCTCACTCGTGTATGCGTAGCTCTTAAAGACAAAGATACATACGAGCCTATGCCAGTTCTTTTCTCTGGAAATGAGAGCGTTACAATCGCCCCAAGCAAAGAGGTAGAAAGCGATGAGGTTGCTATTAATATTACCGCAGGCGATACCATAGACGTAAGCATATACCTCGGCGGATTTACCCAGATGAATGCAGGAACTCTCATCACAGGTCCTCTCTCAAAAGGTCAATATAGCTATGGCGACTTTGCCAGTCAAGCCACTCTCCCACTCGACCTCACACGCAACACCAACTGGTTCTATTTCCTTAATACCGTTGATATTCTCACCGATGAAAAGAACCATGCACTCGTATGCTATGGCGACTCTATAACCGCACAGAGCTGGCCTGATTATCTTGCTATACGAGCATGGAATGAGGGTTTCCGCAACGTGTCTATCATCCGTCGTGCTGTTAGCGGCACTCGAATCCTTCGTCAATATGATTGTATCACATACGCCGCATACGGTCTAAAGGGGGCAACTCGTTTTCCTATTGAGATGAACGTATCAGGTGCCACAGCAGTAATCATACAGCATGGCATCAACGATATTATTCATCCCGTAGGCTCTGATGTTAACCCATTCCGTCCATGGAGCGATATGCCAACGCTTAAGGATATGATTAAGGGAACAGAGAATATATATGTATCACACGCACGCAAACTCGGACTCAAGGTTTATAGCGGTACGCTACTGCCTATCTACGGCTGGCGCACATACAACGAGGAACGTGATGCATTCCGCATGAAATTCAACGACTGGCTACGCACAAGTCCTGTATTCGATGCTTGTATCGACTTTGATAAAGCCGTACTCGATCCACTACATCCAGTAGCCTTTGCTCCGGGCTTCGACTCTGGAGATCATCTCCACCCAAGCGAGAAGGCATACGAGGCTATGGCAAATGCCGTTCCTGAAGAATTACTGAAATAATACAGAACGAAATATTACTGTCCGCTAAACAACTATATCTTGCATAATATCAAAAGATTTATGATGGACAAGCCCTGTTTTTATCAAGAATTTGAGAATGAGAGAAGGCTGTAGCGGACAGTAATAGAACGAAAGGAAAAAAGAAGCGGATTTACCGTATCTATCTGGAAATGTAATTAGTAATTAATCTTCAGATAAATCAGATAAATCCGTTTCCCTTATATTCTTTACAGCAGAGGCTGTAAAGCAATCTGTAAAAACATTACTTTTTCTTCTTGTCCTTCTTCTTTGTCTTTGACTTATCGCAGCACTTTGTGCAAGGAGTCCTACCGATACTTGCTTTTTCAAGCTCTATTGCTTCCATGTGACCTGTGTGCTGACAAACATCAGGACACTTTTTGGCTGCCCCCTTGTCATGCTCATGACGACACAACTTCGTTTCCTTACAATATCTTGATTGATGATAATGCGGATCCTTGTTACAAGTTGCTACGTAAACGAAAGTTTCCTCATCCTGTGCAAAAATATTAGTGCTCATTGCTATGCAAAGAGTGAATAACATTATAATC
Source organism: uncultured Bacteroidales bacterium (assembly GCA_902801425.1). Lineage (GTDB taxonomy): Bacteria > Bacteroidota > Bacteroidia > Bacteroidales > Bacteroidaceae > Prevotella. The sequence goes on from CADCIQ010000082.1 coordinate 13,093, forward strand.
TTTTTCATACCGCCAAAACGATTTAAATTGGTTAATCCTAATTCCTTATATTTCAGAATAATCAAAAACTCTATTGCAAAGTTAAGGTATTTTTTCCTAAACAGCAATGTTTTTTGTTTTTTTTTGAATTTCATAAGGAATATTATGAAACCGAAAAATGCCTATCAGAATCACGACAAACTCCGATAGGCATACTTATTTTTCGCAATATACCAAAAAAGATTTACCTTTTACGCAATGGCAGGCGATAACCTATTGTAAGATCAAATGCCTGATATTTCATGCTATATTTATCACCCCACTTCTCATCTTCTGAGCATTTTGTAAGTGGAAGATGATATGTGGCATTAAAACTGAAGTTCTTGTAATCGTATGTGAGACCAAGAGGTATTGTAGCATTAAGATGATCTAAAAAACAATCACCCACATCAGATGACTTATCGCCTTCTTTACATGCTCCAGTCTCTTTATAATAATTATAGAAATGATAGTGCCATTTTTCCGTCAAACTTACTGTACCTTCCAAACCTACACGTGCAGATAAACCTCTTATTATATACTGCTTAAACTGTACCGCTAAAGAGATGCAATCGAGTGTCACTTTTGTGAATTCTTGCACACACCCAGCATCAGCATCCTTGACCATTCTAAGAATTTCATCTTTGTTATAGTTTCCACGTATCCCTCCACTGTAATTGAGATCTCTAACAGGCTCTACAAATTTATAATTCCCTTCAATGGGTAAACGAGAACCACAAAACCAACGAATAGCTTTATCCGCAGTCGCACCCAAACGACGATAATTTACATCTGCAATAATAGCAGACTTATCAGCAATCTGGAACTCAAAACGAGCACCTGCCATAAGATTCACCTTACCTGATGTTTCTCCGAAATAATAACTTGCGTCACCTGAGAAATCAGAATAGTTTACACCAACGTAAGGCACGAAATTGATAGAGCCCTTGCCATCCTGGGCATTGGCAACCTTTGGGCAGAGAAATGCAACTGCCATAAGGAGAAATGATGGTCTTTTCATTTTAGTATAATGATTTTGTCTTTAATTCATCTTTTACGCAATGGCAAACGATAACCTATTGTGAGGTCAAACGCCTGATGGCGAAGAGAATATTCATCCTGCTCCGCACATTTTGTAAGTGGAAGATGATATGTGGCATTCACGCTGAAATTCTTGTAGTCGTAGGTAAGACCAAGAGGAATTGCGAAAATAGGTTTGTCAGAGAAAATAGAACAGGCATTATCCTTACCCATATCATCATATTCTGATATATCAAACATATCAGAATTTTCATAATCATAATCACCATCATGACCACCCCCAACATAACCAGACTTTATATATGCTACTTTTCCTGTAAGATGATAATACCAGTATTCGGCAGCACTCAACATTCCTTCCAAGCCTATACGTGCAGAAAGCCCATTAACGATTTTATGCTTAAACTGAATGCCTAACGTATGGCAATCAAGAGTTATTTTCTCATAATGTTTCGTTAGAGGCTCGATAGTATAAGCCACCTCATACATAGCAATATTATTATCAGCAATGGCACCAAGACGACGATAGTTATAATCAAGAAGTAAAGACCATTTGTCTGATTGTATAAACTCAAAACGAGCACCAGCCATAAAGTTTACCTTACCAGACGTACCATTGAAATACTCTTTGGTATTACCTGAGAAATCTGAATAATTCACACCCACATGAGGCACGAAATTGATAGAGCCTTTGCCATCCTGGGCATTGGCAACCTTTGAGCAGAGACACGCAACTGTCATAAGGAGTAATGATAGTTTTTTCATTTTATATTGTTTCATGTTTAGTTTACAAATGTTATTCAATTTTACGAATGCAAAGGTAATATAATTCCAAGGAAACACAATCAATTTTCATACTTTTTTTTATCAGAGAATATCGGTAAAACATATCTCGCTTTTACTATCTTACCCTTATGCTTACCAGGATTCCACTTCGGCATAGCATCAATAACACGTATTATTTCCTCTATTACAGCCGGCTCTGCAGAATTATCATATCGTTTTCTTATTATTGAGCCATCTGTATCTATAACGAGTTCAAATATCACCCTATCCCAACGTTTTGTATCTTCAGGAAAATTCAAGTTTTCCTTTAGATATTCTTTCAATGCAGGAATTCCACCTGGATATGAAGGTGATTTTTCTACAAAGTCATATATTTCGTCCTCGGGAGGGAGTATTACCTCTCTTATTACTTCATCTGAGTTCACACTTTGCTCTGGAATACTTTCTGACTTAACACTATCATTCTTCACTTGAACCGTGGTATCGCTATCTGATATCAGATGCAAATTGACACTACTTTTACCCTCTACCTTCAGGCTTAGACATGCAACTGCCATGAGGAATAATGATATTTCTTTCATTCTATAATCGTTTTATGTGTAGTTTTACCTAATGTTACTGAATTTTACGAATGCAAAGGTAATAAAAAAAAACGAGGAAACGCAATCGAAAGCACAACTTTTTTATGCAATTCCTATGTTTTTCGTGTTTTATATCTTTTCCGTCAGAAAGCCATTTCTCCGTTGTTCCTCCTAACCAAAATCGGTGCAAACTCGATGAAACGCCGTTCCTTCACCGACTTTGCACCGACTTTGCACCGACTTTGGTACGGAGGATCAGCGAAGGATCTTCCTTGTCACTACCTAATTAACATAGAGGTTATTCGTCACTTTTCATTCCGTTTCGAATAGTAAGGACTGCACCTTCTATTTTTTAATAAGTGCAGCAAGCCATTGCCTAAGGTCAGACATCCATTGCTGACGATAATAGAATTTTTCATTGCCACACCATCCATGACCTCCTACAGGATAGAGGTGCATAGCAACAGGCACGTTATTTGCCACAAGAGCATTATAATACTCTACGCTATTACGCACAGGCACAAGTCCGTCATCACTACTTGCAAGAATGAAAGCCTGCGGAGTGTCCTTTGTCACTTGTTTCTCGTTACTATAAAGAAGCACATCCGCATCCGATGCATTCTTTCCTATGAGACTCTCGCGCGAAAGCATGTGGGTAAAGGCTGGATCGAATGAGATTACAGGATAGAAAAGTATCTGGAAGTCAAAACGCTCATCCTTATTAGCATAGTGGGTAGCAGCCGTAGAAGCAAGATGTCCTCCGGCACTACATCCCTGAATGCCTATCTGCGTAAAGCCATACTCCTTCTGATGCTCTTTCATAATGCGCATAGCTTTGTGAACATCATCGAGAGGCACTTCCTTATGTCCGTTAGGCAAACGATATTTCAACACAGCGTATGTTATGCCTTGCTCATTATACCACTCTGCAAGGTTATGGCCTTCAGAGCCTTGCCACACCTGAAGATAACTACCACCAGGACAAGCTATTACAGCAAGTCCGTTTGGCTTCTCAGGTACATAGACGGTCAGGACTGGGTCTGTCACGTTCTCTACATAAAGTCCGTGATTCGTTTCCTCCTTAGTGATTTCATTAGAGGTAGGAGCCTTTGCATCCGCCCACAGATGAAATACTTCCTTCTTTTGGGCAAAGGAAGAGAGGGCGGAAAAGAGGAATAGGGAGAATAATAGATGTCTCATTGAAAATGAAAAATGAAAAATGAAAAGTGAAAAGTGAAAAATGAAAAATACTGATTATACTTGTAAACGAATAACACTTACTTGTATTTTATTATTTTTCATTTTTCACTTTATAATTTATTTGATATGCTGTCTAATTTTTGTCAGATAGTTCTTCATTCTGTCAGCATCCTTATGGTCGATGATGTCAAGAAGTTCCTTGAGCTCGTCACGGATCTCTGACACCTGATCGTGTGTATAAGGGTTGAAAAGGATTTCCTGAAGCAGATAGTCATCCTCACTAAGCACACCCTTCGCTATGCGCATGTGACGCTTGAAGGTTGTACCAGGAGCATCCTGTGGCTTCATCACGGCAGCAAACACGAATGTTGACACGAAAGGAATACTGAGTGAATATGCCACCGTGCGGTCATGCTCATCGAATGTATATTCGTAGATGTTAAGACCAAGCTTGCTGTAAAGGTCGCGGAAGAAGCACATCCCCATATAGTCACCCTCGCTGATGATGATAGCGTTCTCCTCAGAAAGCTGATTGAGGTTTGCGAAAGTAGGACCGAACATAGGGTGAGTAGATACATAGCGGCGACCAGTACTCTCATAGTACTCCTTGAGGTTGGTCTTTACTGAAGAAATATCACTCAAGATACAGCTTTCAGGAAGGTATGGCAATACCTCCTGAAAGGCTGGAATCGTGTATTTAACGGTAGCTGCATTGATAACAAGCTCTGGTGCGAACTCACGAATCTCTTCAAGTTCCGTGAATCGCTGACAATTGTATGTGTAACGCAGACGCTGTGGGTTCTTCTCATACACGCCAACCTCATGCTCAAAGCTGAGGGTGTCGATGAAGAAACTTCCCATCTTTCCTGCGCCAAGGATAAGGATTTTCATAAGCCTAACCAAGCCTTCCCAAAGGGAAGGATGTTTTATAGTATAATTTGTTTATTTTATCGCTCACCCCATAGTTAGAAATACTAACTACTCCCCCTTGAGGGGGTAAGGGGGGAGGAGCCCTCCCTTTGGGAGGGACTGGGTGGGCTTTATTTATTCACTATCTCCAACTGTTGACGTACAGACTCCTCGTGGATATGCTCATAAATCTGCTTAACGAAATCGGCAGACATACCGCAGAGAGCACCCTGAGCACCACGCTTGTCGAGAATCTCGTTGTAGCGATCTGTCTGAAGCACCGTGATATTGTGCTCCTTCTTATACTGACCAATCTCACGACATACGCGCATACGCTTTGAGAGCAAATCCATAAGAGCATTGTCAAGCTCGTCAATCTGCTTACGGAGAAGCTTGATTCCCTCAGTTGTTGAAACCTCATCACGAACGGTAAGGATAGAGAGGATATAGTCGAGAACGTCAGGAGTTACCTGCTGCTTTGCATCACTCCAAGCCTTGTCTGGATCGCAATGGCTCTCCACCATAAGACCGTCAAAGCCAAGGTCCATAGCCTGCTGACAAAGTGGTGCAATGAGTTCACGCTTACCACCCATGTGAGAAGGGTCACAACAGATTGGGAGATCAGGAATACGACGACGAAGCTCGATAGGAATCTGCCACATAGGGAGGTTGCGGTAGATGGTCTTGTCGTATGAAGAGAAACCACGATGGATAGCACCTAATTTCTTTACACCAGCAGCGTTAAGACGCTCAAGAGCACCAATCCAGAGTTCGAGATCTGGGTTTACAGGGTTCTTTACAAGCACAGGCTTGTCATATCCCTGAAGAGCGTCTGCAAGTGCCTGCATAGCGAATGGGTTGGCAGATGTGCGAGCACCAATCCAAAGCAGATCCATATCATATTTGTTAGCAAGCTCAACGTGTTCAGGTGTTGCCACCTCAGTACCCATGAGCATACCTGTCTCTTTCTTTGCCTGAGCCATCCACTGAAGGGCAGGCTCTCCGTGTCCCTCAAAGCCACCCGGCTTTGTACGAGGCTTCCACACACCAGCGCGGAAGATATGGCATCCCTTCTCTGCGAGCTGAGTTGCCGTTTTCATTACCTGTTCTTCTGTCTCTGCCGAGCAAGGGCCTGCAATGACGAAAGGACGTTTCAAATCACTTGGAAGATCGAATGATGTAAGTTGTAGTTCCATATCTTTTGTTTTTATCTTTTTTATTATTTTGGAGTAATAAGGAGTACAAGGAGTAATAAGGAGTACAAGACGAATGTCTTTTTCGCTAAGATTGTTCGACGCATTTACTATCGTCTTGTACTCCTTAAGCGACGTTAGGAGCGTTACTCCTTGTACTACTTCTTAAATTCTTGTACTTCTTCTTAAAATATTGCCTTTATCCTCTCCAGAGCCTCCTGTATCTTCTCTTCCTTTGCACAGAGCGAGATACGGATATAGCGCTCGCCGTTGCTTCCGAAGATAAAGCCCGGAGTAATGAATACGCGAGCCTCATGGAGTACCTTCTCCGTAAGTTCCTCGCAAGTCTTGTAATGCTCTGGAATACGTCCCCAGAGGAACATACCCACCTGAGTCTTGTCGTAGGCACATCCAAGAACATCCATTATCTTCTCTGCCACATCACGACGCTTTCGATAGAGAACCACATTAGCCTCGTGATGCCATTCAGGAGTATTATTGTTAAGAGCCTCAGCAGCAGCCAACTGAAGTCCGCGGAAGGTACCAGAATCGATATTCGACTTAATCTTGAGCGCCCAAGAAATGATCTGTGGGTTTGAGATGCACATTCCCACACGCCATCCAGGCATATTGTGGCTCTTTGACATTGAGTTGAACTCCACGCAACAATCCTTTGCCCCTGGAACCTGCATTATTGACAGATGCTCGTCAGAAAGAATGAATGAGTATGGGTTATCGTTCACCACAACAATGTCGTGACGCTTTGCGAAATCAACCAGTTTCTCGTATGTCTCACGCATAGCACGACCACCAGTTGGCATATTCGGATAGTTCGTCCACATAATCTTGACACCCTCAAGATCCATCTTCTCAAGTGCCTCGAAATCAGGCTGCCAACCATTATTCTCACGAAGGTCATAGTTCACAATCTGCTGACCGAGAATCTTGCTCAATGATGTATAAGTAGGATAGCCAGGATTTGGCACAAGCACCTTATCACCAGGGTTACAGAGAGCAAGAGTGATATGGAGAATACCCTCCTTTGAACCTATCAAAGGCAATACCTCTGTATCGGCATTAACATCAACGTCATACCACCTCTTATAGAAGTTTGCCATTGCCTTACGAAGCTCTGGAGTACCCATTGTTGGCTGATATCCATGAGCTGAAGGCTGTGATGCTATTTCCGCAAGCTTGTCAATAGTCTGTTGTGATGGTGGCATATCTGGTGAGCCGATAGCAAGACTGATGATGTCCTTGCCTTCCGCATTTAGTTTTGCAACTTCCTTCAACTTCCTGCTGAAGTAATATTCCTGTACGAGATTTAATCTGTCTGCTGGTTTCATATTATTATAAAATGAAAAATTATAAAATGAAAAATGAAAAATACAGATTAGTATTCTTGTTGAAAGCTATTAGCGATAAATACTATAATGTATTTTATCATTTTTCACTTTTCATTTATTACTTCCCTTTATACTCTCCCAATATCTTCAGTTCCTTGGTAAGAGGAATGATAGCGTCTATTGACTGACGGTATCGGATGAGGTCGGTGTAAGTCACATCCACATAGAACAGATATTCCCATTCATGACCGATAACAGGGAGCGACTGTATCTTTGTGAGATTGATGCCGTAGAAAGAGAGAATCGTGAGCACCTTACTAAGTGATCCCTCCTCGTGAGGCAAAGAGAACACGAGACTCGCCTTGTCTGCCTCATTGAGCGGACGGAGGAAATCAGCCTTCATAGGATTGCAAACCACGAGGAAGCGAGTGTAGTTGTGCTTGTTGTCCTCAATGCAATCCTCCAGCACCTTCATTCCATAGAAACGTGCCGCATCTGAGTGACAGATGGCAGCCCATCCCTTCTTGCCAAGGCGGTGAATCTTCTCTGCCGATCCTGCCGTATCCTCATCCTCAACAGCCTTGATATGAGGATACTTACTCAGAAAGTTACGGCATTGCATCAGGGCTACCGGATGAGAGTGAACCTCCTCAATCGTGTCCCAGTCATCTTCTGGCAGACAGTTGATTGAGTGCTGAATGTGAAGCTTATGCTCACCAACGATAGTTGTGTCCGAGTCACGAAGCAGCTCGTAGTTGTGAAGGAGGCTGCCAGCGATGGTATTCTCAATGGCAAGCATGCCCAATGTCGTAGGATCCTCTTTCATTTTCTCGAAGACCTCCTCGAAAGTCTGGCAGCATATAATCTGTATCTGCTCGCCCTCGAAGTACTGATGAGCCGCAATATCGTGGAACGACCCGATGATACCCTGTATAGCTATTCTTTTCATATTTCTATTTTTTGTCTAAAGTCTAAGGTCTAAAGTCTAAGGTCTAAAGTCTAAGGTCTAAAGGCTTTCACCTTTGACTTTTGTCTTTTGTCTTTTGACCTTTGCCTTTTGACTTTTGACCTTTGCCTTTTGACTTTTGACTTTTGACTTTTGTCTTTTGTCTTTTGCCTTTTGACTTTTGCCTTTTGTCTTTTGTCCTTACTAACGAAAAGTCCCGCATCATTTGTATGAAGCGGGACTTTACGTAAAACCTAACATTTGGTTTCGTTTGTCTTAAGTTGAAATTTACACGCAACTTCCCGCTTCACAGTTCCCTGCAAAGTAAAAGTAAAAGTAATAATAATAAGATGAGAAATTCTTATTCATATTTCAACTATTTCTTGTTTACTGTTTTTTGCTTGATGCAATTATTACTAAATGCGATGCAAACTTAGGCTCGCACGAAGTCAAAAGTGCGTGTCATCCCAAAGGCTGGTGCACGTCTTTTTAGTTTGACGAGTGCAAAATTACTATTTTTTTTCCAAACGTACAAACATTTTCTCACTTTTTTCTGCATTTTAGTAGAAAAATGTCACTTTTTCGTCATATACCACAGAACACTGATATAAAATCACTATTTCTTGGTATTGTGAGATTCCGCAAAAAGTCGTACCTTTGCACTCTGAAATCAGAGACAAGCACACTCTAATTGAGAGACGCAGCTCTCAAGGATTCTTGATTTTTGTTATAAGATAAAGTTCATAATGTTTTTGTATAATAATATGGCTGGCTGTGAAGTCAGCCTTTTATTATTTAACGTGAGTTCGATGAATTTGTATTATTCTGATTTTCACCCAGATTTTAAATTCAGATTTTCTCAGGATTTCTGAGCGAGGAACGAGCGAAATGATT
>CADCIQ010000083.1 GCA_902801425.1 uncultured Bacteroidales bacterium
AGAAGAACCGTGGAGAACGATTGGGAATCCAGGAAGCTTCTTCTCGATCTCAGCGAGAACGTCGAATGCCAATGGAGGTGGAACAAGAACACCGTTTACAAGTGTGCACTGTGCAGGAGTGAACTTGTGAGCACCGTGTGAAGTACCGATAGAGATAGCGAGAGAGTCGCAACCTGTACGTGTTGAGAAGTCGATAACCTCCTCTGGCTTTGTGTATGTAGACTCAGCTGCACTAACCTCATCCTCTACACCAGCGAGCACACCAAGCTCAGCCTCTACAGTTACGTCGAACTGATGAGCGTAGTCAACAACCTTCTTAGCGAGAGCGATGTTCTCCTCGTATGGGAGGTGAGAACCGTCGATCATAACAGAAGAGAAACCGTTGTCGATACAATCCTTACAGAGTTCGAAGCTATCACCGTGGTCGAGGTGAAGAACGATCTCAGGATTCTCACAACCAAGCTCCTTAGCGTACTCTACAGCACCCTTAGCGAGGTTACGGAGGATGGTACCGTTAGCATAGTTACGAGCACCCTTAGAAACCTGCATGATAACAGGTGACTTTGTCTCTACTGCAGCCATAACGATAGCCTGCATCTGCTCCATTGTGTTGAAGTTGAAAGCTGGGATTGCGTAACCACCAGCAACGGCGCGCTTAAACATCTCACGAGTGTTTACGAGGCCGAGGTCTTTGTAATTTACCATAGTTACTTTAAAATGTTATTTAAAAATATAAATTTAATCTTTATCCTTATTTTTATTTTGCGAATGCAAAGTTAGCATTTTAATCGCGGACAACCAAGTTTTCGTTTGAAAAAAAATATAAATTGGTAAAAATTCTTTCACTTTGTAATAATCACTTTGCAATTTTTAGGTGAGAGTCTCGCCTTTAGGATGATTATTATGGTGCGTTCTATAAATACAAACTAAACGCAAAGACGCAGAGACGCTAAGTTTTAAAGCTTTTGTTATCTTTGCGTCTTTGGGTCTTTGCGTTTGGATTTATAGGCATCCCTTAATATTGAGATGATGAAAAAACAAATCGTTCTGGTTTGTTATTTATTCAATATTTCATCGAATCTATGATCCTCTTCTACTTCTACAATCTTTCCGTCAACAAGCTTGACGACTGGGGTCTTTGCGAAGATCTGACCACTTCCAGTTGAGATTACAGCCATATAATATTCATCTTTATCAAGGAATGTGTCATTCTGCCATATTCCCTCTCCTATATAGTTTGTAGAGGTATAGATAGAAACAGATTCAGAATCTTTTCTTACACTATATAAAGTTGCGTGTATATGACCTGGCATATCACATTCATCTACTCCTGAAACCTTCATACGCAATACTTGCCTATCCCAGTTGCCCATTGAGACGGTTGCTGGTTCTATGAACTCAATACTTGCGGCTTTGGTCGTGAATGACTTGTATTGCTTTGAATAAACAGGCTCTTTACTGTTGGCTGGGTGATACACAATTGTATAATAAAAAGTTTTGTCAGGCTCTAAACCTGAAATTTGGTAGCCAGTTGAACCTGGTTTTAGCATTGTTGTGCTGTAATGATTAAATTCAGAATATCTCGAATTGTCATCTCCTGATATCATTGCTATGTTCTTTTCTTCAGATGCCCAACATATCTCGACAGTACCTTGCAAGTCGCTTGTATTGATAGGGATATAAGCTGTTGTTGCCTTTACGTTTTCTGCATTTGGTAGATTCTCTAAAATTTGTGGTTGTTTGACTACAATGTCGTCTTCATTGTCATCTCCGCATGATATGAATGTAAGGCTCAGAAGTGCCATTGCTGAGATGATAATCCCTTTAAAAATGTTGTTCATTTTATAATTTTTGTAATTTAGTTTTGTCTCCAGAACTATTTCTGAATTCTGAGTGCAAAGGTACAAAAAATAATCTGATAAACTTTCACTTTTATTAGATTTGCGCTAATTTAACAAGAATTAATTCTATCACTTGGAAAATGATTAAAGGCGAAAAAATGTTAAAGGGAGAAGAAAAACGGAATAAAAAAAAGAAGAAGCGAAAAAATATTAGTACTTTTGCAACCGCAATTAATAAAATGTTATTCATTTCCGTATTCAGCGCATAACAAAGACTAATGGACTTTAAGAAAACTATCCTTGCAGCAGCCGTTATGTGTGGTGCTGCATCAAATGCAAATGCTGGTGGTATTATCACCAACACAAACCAGAGTGTGTCTTTCCTTCGTAATCCAGCTCGTGAGGCTGCAATAGGTATTGACGGTGTATATTCCAATCCTGCGGGTGTCATGTTCATGAACGAGGGCTTTCATATTGACCTTAACTGGCAATGTGGCTGGCAGACTCGTACTGTGGAGACTACCAGCCCTTATCTCGATCATACTCTCAAGGCTGTAAATGGCTTGGCGGAGATTCCTACGAAGCGTTATAGAGGTCATGCCTCTGTTATCCCCTCGTTCACATCCCCATATTAAGGAACGGACTTATAACGGCTTTATAACGGTATTACGACGGACTTACAGTTAACCCACATTGCAAGGGGGATTCCCCTTGCAATGTGGGTTAATACGTAGTTCTTCGGATGACATAATGCTTTCATCAAATGAGAACTTGTTTATTGTCGGTTCGCCTGTTTTCATCTGCTCTGTTTGGGTAATGGCGAGATTACGTGCCTGTTGCTCGTCGGCAGACAAATAAAATCCTTGTCCGAAGTCCTTAAAGGGCTTCGAATATGTTAGGTCAGGCTTGCTGATCTTTACATTTGAACCATGATATAGTATCATTGTATCTTTCCTCCGTTATGTCTGCATACCTCGGCTACTGATTGTATTGTATCTTCAAAGGAAAAGGTATGAAGGACGTCATAGTGTTTATAGAAATAGTCTAAGCCTTTGAATCTCTTCATGTAGGCATACACCTGACGGGGGAGTATGCGGTATTTGGTCGCAAACTCGCTGACAAGTGCTACTACGTATCCTACCTTGTTATGGTCTTCTCTTGACATAGATGAAACTTTGATATGTTATTTTCGCTTGGGCCGACATGGAATTCGTCGAACTCACGTTAAATATGCTAAATGGAGATAAACAAAAAAAAGAGATACCCGAAAGTATCTCTTTTTGCGCTCCAGGATGGGCTTGAACCAACGACCCCATGATTAACAGTCATGTGCTCTAACCAACTGAGCTACTGAAGCAGCAATCAGCGTTATTTCTTAATTGCGATGCAAAGGTACAACGATTTTCTGAAACTACCAAACTTTTTCAAAGAAATTTTAGAAAATTCTTGAAAAAAGTTTGGTTTTTGTGGATTTTATGTACTTTTTCAGCTATTTATGCCGTAAAAATGTTATTGTGCGCATTTCTTGCCGTTTTTGATTACTATACCCTTGAAACTGCTATTTACACGCTGTCCGGATAGGTTGTACGTGTTTGGAGTTGAAGGTTTAGTGTTTATGGTTGTGATACCTGTTGCCGAACCTGTGAAGCGGAAGTTGAAGGCACGGGTAAGGGAAACGTCGTTTGCCTCTGCCGTCACCTTTACTGTGGTGATACTTTCGGAAGCAGGTGCTATGATCTTGATCTTGCCATCGATGATTTGTGCACTTGAAGAAGGGCTTTTGTATGTGGTGCCTGTGATAGGGTAGCCAGAGAAGTAGTCGTGGAGATTGATTTCCGCAGTACTTGTGAGGGCAACGTTGAAGTGAGGCTGAGCCATCCAGTTAAGATAGTCCTCAAGGGCGGTATATCCATCGCCGTCAGCATCGGTGTTGTTGTCAGCTACTGAAGGATTGAGTTCAGAGTGAAGAGCCTCCCACCAGTCAGGCATACCGTCCTGATCGGTATCAAAGTTGGCTGCTCGTTTCTCTTCCTTGATGGAAGTGAAGCCCTCGGCATCCCATTCACGGTCTATGAGACCCTTCTTGCCGGTCTTTGAGCCAACGGTTGATGTCGTGCCTGAGAATGTCTCGCTAACCATACGCGCATCATGGGCATTAAGCAAAGGCTGGTTGCAACCAACATCCGACAAAACATTCGCGTATGCAGCCTCCGCACTCTCTATTGTGGCGAATGATTCAAAGAAAGGAGCAGTAGCCCAAGGTTCCCATGTCAGTTTCTGGCCGCCTGAGAGCTCGTACTTATATGTCTGGTTCTCTGCATCGGTAGTCTTTGAACCGTCAAGGTTCTCTCGGATATTGCCACTAACGTATGCAGCCTGAGAGCCTGAACCTGTGCCTTCAAACTGATGACGGAGCAACAAGGTCTGGGTAGTTGATGCGCCCATCTTATAGTAGTTGTTCATGAAGTTAAGCTCATGAGTACCGCCGTCTGTAGCACGACTACCCCAGTTATATACCACATTATTAAATACATCATGTGCACCTGAATAGTTGCCTGCGCCGTCAAGTCCTCCAGAGAGCGACCAGTTACGACCCTCGCAATGAGCAAGCAGGTTGTGGTGGTAAGAGCTGTGTCCGTAGAAGCATCCACCACCTATGGTGGCAGCAAAGCCGTGTGTCTTGCCCTTTTCGTAGTTAGGGTGATCGGCTTGGTTCAGAGCCTCCGAGATAAGGGTGCGCTGAAGCGTGATGCTATGGGCGTTGCGTGAAGAGAATGCCTCGTCGGTAGTCCATGCTACGGAGCAATGATCCATTATGGAATTGTCGCAACCAGCCATGCCAAGTCCGTCAAGTCCCTTGTTCTGCTCTTCCGTAGAAGGTCCTGCCTCTGTTCCTGCATAGCCACGGTAAGAGCGAATGAAACGTATGATGCCGTCAGAAGCAAAGCCGAGAGGCGCACCACGGAAGGTTATGCCTTCACCCGGAGCCGTCTGTCCTGCCACGGTAACGTAAGGGTCAGAACAGGTGAGACGGCCTTTTAGCGTGATGTATCCGCTGACATCAAAGACAATGGTGCGAGGACCGCTGGTCTTTGTTATGCCATAGCGGAAAGTGCCTTCCGCAGGGTTGTTCACATCATCATCGAGGGAGGTGACATGATAGACGATACCACCACGACCACCTATTGCGAAGCGTCCATAGCCCTCTGCACCTGGGAATGCGAGGTGACGAGGACGGAATGACCATGTGTCGCCGTCGAATGTTCGGCCGTCAGCATCCTCTTCAACCACCTTCCAGTAGTAGGTGTTGAGGGCTGAGAGAGAAGATAGTGTGTAGGAAGTCTCGGTAGTTACTGCCACCTCGTTTAGGGCATCTTCCGACTCTCCTATATATATATGGTGTTTTACGGCTGTGTTTCCCTTTGTCCATTTGAGGGTGACGCTACCGTTGTCGCAATCCGTGTGATAGTTAAGATTCTCAGGTGAAGGTGCAGAGGCTGAGTTTTCGGGAATAGGGCGGTCGAAGATAAGGGCGTTAATGGCAACTGATGTGTTGCTGTAAGTCTCGCCCGCCTTTGGCTCGGATATATACTGAATGATGACATCCTTGCCTGCTTCGGCTGTGAACTCTATGTGTGACACCCCAGAATCCTCGGCTTTCTGTGCGCGAATTGTCTGCCCGATGCCTGATGCCACCTGTTTGCCGTTTACGAGGATGCGGAGGGTAGGGTAGGGATCGGTCATACCGTCGGTATTGTTGTGATAGGCGGTTAGGGTATGCTTTCCTGCTGATAGTCCGCTGATGGTGAGCTGTATGCCCATAGGCTCAGAGGATGAATATGAATAGTCGTTCTTAGAGTCTATGTAAGCCGAGAAGATGCCGTCGCTCACAAGTCTTGAATACTTGCTAACGCCGTCCTTCCACCAGTTATTGTTAATGCCGTTGGCTGCTGTTCCTGCCACGGCCTCAGCCTTGATGGTCACGCCGTCAAACTCCTTCGTGGCGGTCTTTGAACGGCCTACCGCCCAAGAAGTGAAGCCATCCTCGGTGCTCGTATTCTCCTTGCCCGAAAGGTTGAAGTCTATTTTCTGCGCACTTGCCCCAAGAGAGGAAAGTATCATCAATGATGCGAATATATGCTTCATATAATATGATTTTAGTGATGCTTTGTCTTAAATGTAAGTTAAATTGCTTGCAAAGTTAGTTTTTTTTCGCGAATTTTAGTATCTTTGTGGCAATTTTTTGAAAAATAGACAATGAAAAAGATAATAACTCTTATAATTCTGGCTATCAGCCTTTCTGCTCCTGCGCAGAAGAATCATAACTACGATGTTGCTCGCAATTTGGAGATATTCTCATCTATATACAAGAATCTCAATATGATGTATGTAGATACCCTCGACGCTTCCGAGGTTGTGGGTACTGGCATAAAGGCCATGCTGAGGTCTCTTGATCCTTACACGGAATACTATGCCTCTGATGAGGTGAAGAACCTGAAACAGATGCTTACGGGTAAGTATGCGGGTATAGGTGCTATCGTAAGGAAGAACCTTAAGACTGGAAATGTGTGCATCGACGAGCCTTATTTCGGAATGCCTGCCCAGGAGGTTGGGCTGAAGAAGGGCGACGAGATACTTTCAATCGACGATTCTACGATGGTTGGTAAGGAGGTGGGCTATGTGTCAAACCATCTGCGTGGTGATGCCGGCTCTACCTTCCTGTTGAAGTACAAGCGTCCTGGACAGAAGAAACCGTTAGAGGTGAAGATAAAGCGTAGGGCTATCCAGCTTCCATCCGTGCCTTACTATGGCATGCTTGACGAGAACGTGGGCTATATTGCTCTTAATCAGTTTACTGAGGGGTGTTCTCAGGATGTTCGTCGTGCTTTCATCGAACTTCGTCAGCAAGGAATGAAGGGCTTCCTCTTCGATCTTAGAAACAATGGCGGCGGATCTCTTCAGGAGGCAATCAAGATAGTTAATATGTTTGTGCCAAAAGGTATCACTCTTGTTACTACCAAGGGTAAGATGAAGAAGGTGAACCATTCGTATAAGACTGATGCACAGCCTATTGATACTGTGATGCCTGTAATAGTAATGGTGAATGGAAATACAGCTTCTGCAAGTGAGATTACCGCAGGTTCGTTGCAGGATCTTGACAGGGCTTTGGTGTTCGGAACCCGCACTTACGGTAAGGGACTTGTTCAGGTGCCTATCGACCTGCCTCACAATACGAGCATGAAGATCACCACATCAAAGTATTATATCCCAAGTGGTCGTTGCATTCAGGCTATCAACTACAAGCATACGGGTGGTGGCTACAAGGAGCATATTCCTGATTCCCTGACACATGTGTTCCATACTGCCAATGGTCGTGAGGTAAGGGATGGCGGCGGCATTAAGCCTGATGTGGAGTTCAAGGGCGATACTATCCCTAATATTGCGGTATATCTTGCAGGTTCTGGGCTTGACTCTACTGAGGTTATGTTCAACTGGGTGGTGGATTATATTATGAAGCACGACACTATTGCTCAGCCGGAGAAGTTCAGGCTCTCGGATAGCGAGTGGCAGGATTTCGCGAAGGCTGTTGTTGATGCCGGGTTCAAATATGACCGCGAGACCGTAAAACTTTATGATGAGCTTATCAAGGTGGCTAAGATGGAAGGCTACTATGAGGATAACAAGGATGAGTTTGAGGCTCTGAAGGCAAAGCTTCAGCATAACCTTGCTCGTGAACTTGAGAAGAACGAGAAACAGATCCGCAGGGTGGTAGAGTCGGATATCATTGCCGCCTACTACTATCAGAAAGGCGCTATTGCCTATCAGAATGGCTATGACAAGCAGGTTCAGGAGGCAAAGCGACTCGTCATGTCGGACGAGTATCTGAAGAGTATTACGAAGTAAGAAGCCCCCCAGCCCCCCAAGGGGGAGCTTTTTAGATTGTATTGTAAGATATTGGGGGAAGAGCAATAGGGTAAAGTAGATAGGGTAAAGGGTAATGTAGATAGTAATGAGGTTTCAAAATCGCCTCTTATACTATCTACATTACCCTTTACCCTATCTACTTTACTCTATTTCTTTCTTCCTTCTGTCAAGTATGTTCCTCCGTTGATAATACCATAATAATACCATTATATTACCATAATAATACCATTATAATACCATAAACTATTGTATTATGATGGTAAATTAAAGGTAAATTAATGGTGTTTTAATGGTAATTACTTAGGGAAAGGGTAGAGGCTCGACGATTGGTTTGTCGTCAGTTAGTTTTATCCTTATGGAATAGATTGAGAGGTAATCCGTAGGTGTGATCTTTTTTCCGTCATATTCAATGTCTTTGATGTGGATAGAATTACCACCATAGAAATATGGCTTGTTCACGGAATGAAACTCAAAATTGACGGTTATTGTGAATTGTTTGTCATTTATTTCCATTGCCAGATCAGTCTTGCCATACCCCGATGTGTGGTCGCTGTTGAAGGTCATGTGTTTCGTGTCTGGTGTGTCAACTGTAAGGCTAATCACCTTGGTGTCTTGATGCTCCAGAACTTCAAACTTCGCTTTCTTTTTTGATACTTGATTAACTGCGGATAACTTATTTTCTTTCAATAGTTTGTCGTAATCTGCAACATTGCCGTTTTTATCTATGACCTCTATGAATAATGAATTTAAGATTGCAGATGCACGCATTGGCACGTATTCTTCTTCCTCATCTTTAGAACAAGAAGTGAATGTGGTGAGAGCTAATAGTAAGCAAACGAATAAATTTGAGATTTTCATAATGAAATTTGAGTTTTGTGATACTTTGATTTGTTGATGCGGAAAAAACGAATTCCCCTTAATGGCATTTCGCGGTTTCAAAAGGGAAGAAGTCTGTTTTTTTTATTATAAAATGCAGAAATAATGAAAAACTTGCATCAAGTGATGGTGAAAAAATGGCTTGGTGATTTGTAATGACCTTTCTGGTTGTCTTTATGGCAATTATTTCCTTTGAGAATGCAGGTTTGCTTCATTTGTTTTCTGTGCTTGAGAAGGTTATTTTGGCGTTGAGGACATAGAAACTTATGTGTAGAGCGTGATTTTGCACAAAAAAGAGCATTTTTTTCAACTTTTTCTTGGAAATATTTGGAAAATCCATAAAAAATGTGTAACTTTGCACCTGTTCAGTGGAATGAGAGGCTCACGAGTTGGGCTTCTCATTCTTGTTTTATTACTTAAATTGAGAGAATGATAGACAAGAACGTCGTTAAGACAGTAGTTGAGGAATGGCTCCAGGACAAGGAGTATTTCCTGGTTGACATCGAGGTTAGCACAGATGACCGTATCGTAGTGGAGATTGACCATGCTGATGGAGTGTGGATCGAGGATTGTGTGTCCCTGAGCCGCTTCATCGAGGATCACCTTAACCGTGACGAGGAAGATTACGAGCTTGAGGTGGGTAGTGCCGGTATTGGTCAGCCATTCAAGGTGGAGCAGCAATACATCAACTGCATTGGCAAGAATGTGGAAGTGCTCGCTGCTGACGGTAAGAAAATGGAGGGCGTGCTGAAATCGGTTGACGGCAGACAGTTCGTTGTGACTGTCACAGAGAAGCAGAAGGTGGAGGGAAAGAAACGCCCGCAGCTCGTTGAGGTGGAGAAGCAGTTCTCTATGGACGAGGTGAAATACTGCAAATACTTGATAAATTTTAAATAAAACAATATAATGGCAAAGAAATCAGATATTTTACAGCCAAACATGATTGAGACGTTCAAGGAGTTCAAGGACACCAAGAACATCGATCGTACTACTTTGGTTAGCGTATTGGAAGAGAGTTTCCGTAATGTCATCGCAAAGATTTTCGGTAGTGACGAGAACTTTGACGTAATCGTGAACCCAGACAAGGGTGACTTCGAGATCTACCGTAACCGTGTTGTCGTTGCTGACGGCGAGGTGACAGACGAGAACAAGGAGATTGCCCTAAAGGAAGCCCAGAAGATTGAGGCTGACTATGAGGTTGGCGAGGACGTATCAGAGCGTGTTGACTTCGCTAAGTTCGGTCGTCGTGCTATCCTTAACCTTCGCCAGACACTCGCAAGTAAGATTCTCGAGCTTGAGCATGATAGCCTTTACAACAAGTACAAGGATCGTGTGGGTGAGATCATCTCAGGTGAGGTGTATCAGACCTGGAAGCGTGAGGTTCTTATCGTGGATGACGAGAACAACGAGCTTATCCTTCCAAAGGCAGAGCAGATTCCACAAGACCAGTATCGTAAGGGTGAGACCGTAAAGGCTGTTATCCTCCGTGTTGACAACGAGAACAACAACCCTAAGATTATCCTTTCACGCACAAGCTCACTCTTCCTCCAGCGTCTGCTTGAGTCTGAGGTTCCTGAGATTGCGGAAGGTCAGATCGCTATCCGTCGCATAGCACGTCTCCCGGGAGAGCGTGCAAAGATTGCGGTTGAGAGCTTCGACGACCGTATTGACCCAGTAGGTGCCTGCGTAGGTGTTAAGGGTAGCCGTGTTCATGGCATTGTTCGTGAGCTCTGCAACGAGAACCTTGACGTTATCAACTACACGGCAAATACAAAGCTCTTCATCCAGCGTGCTCTTGCTCCTGCACGTATCAACAGCATCGTGCTTGACGACGAGAACCACAAGGCAGAGGTTTACCTCTCACCAGAGGAGGTAAGTCTTGCTATCGGTCGTGGCGGTCAGAACATCAAGCTCGCTTCTATGCTTACAGAATATACTATCGACGTATTCCGTGACCTCGGTGAGGATGGCGATGTAGATTCAGATGATATCTATCTCGATGAGTTCAACGATGAGATTGACCAGTGGGTTCTCGATGCAATCAAGGGCATCGGTCTTGATACAGCCAAGGCTGTTCTCAATGCTCCACGCGAAATGCTTATCTCAAAGGCTGACCTCGAGGAGGAGACTGTTGATCAGGTACTGGAAGTTCTGAGAGCAGAGTTTGAACAGTAAGAAGTAAAAGTTTTGCAAGCTCAACTTCATGGGTTATCAGGATATGAGGTTATTAAGGTTATGAGGTCGTGTTGGTAATAGCATTATTCGCTTAGGCTCATCAAGCTAAGGCAAGTCCGACTGGAAAACCATAAAACCTATAAACCTTAAAACCTTCAACTTGAGCAAAGTGAAAGTTGAATAACAATTAGAAAAAATCCAAGACTTGTCCGGAAAGAGGACAGTTTGGTAAGTTTTTAATGAGTATAAGATTAAATAAAGCAATACGTGAACTTAACATCGGTTTGAATACTGCTGTTGAGTTTCTGTCGAGAAAACCAGAACTTGGCGAGGTGAAGTCTGATCCTTCATGTAAGATCAGCGACGAGCAGTATAATGCTCTTTCAGCAGCCTTTGCCAAGGATAAGGAGGTTCGCGACAAGGCTGAGCAACTGCTGAAGAAGCCTAAGGGATCAAAGCAGCAGAAGGCTCCTAAGACCGTTGAGGCAACTCCTAAGGCAGAGGAGAAAAAGGAGAAGCGTCAGGAGTTCAAGCCTCTTGGCAAGATAGACCTTGATGCTCTCAACGGCAAGAAGAAGCCGGAGGCTAAGGCTGAGAAGAAGGCTGAGCCAGCACCTGCAAAGGTTGAGCCAAAGAAGGCAGAGCCTCAGAAAGCTGAGGCTCCAAAGGTTCAGGCTCCTAAGCCTGAACCTAAGAAGGCGGAAAAGCCGGAGGCACCAAAGAATGAACCTGTAAAGGTAGAGCCAAAGAAGGCAGAGCCTGTAAAGGTGGCTGAGGCTCCAAAGGAAGCAGCTCCAGTAGAGGTAAAGGAAGAGAAGCCTGCAGTTAAGGAGGTTGAGGTGTTCACCACCAAGAACGAGCGTAAGATGCTCGGTCAGAAGATGAACGTGGTTGGTAAGATTGACCTTGACGCCTTGAACCAGAGCACTCGTCCTAAGAAGAAGACCAAGGAGGAGCGTCGTAAGGAGCGTGAGGAGAAGGCTCAGCAGGCTCGTGATGCTCAGAAGGCAGCTAACGGCGAGAGAAAGAAGCGCAACCGTATGAATAAGGAGCGCGTGGATATCAACGCCGCTGCTAACCAGCCTCAGGGTAATGGTAAGAAGAATAACAACAGCCAGAACCAGCAGGGTGGTGGTAAGAAGAAGAACAAGAATAAGCAGAACAATAAGCCACAGGAGGTAAACGAAGAGGATGTAGCACGTCAGGTAAAGGAGACCCTCGCACGTCTGACTTCTAAGTCAAGCCAGAACAAGAAGGGTGCCAAGTACCGTAAGGAAAAACGTGATGCAGCCGCAGAGAAGCGTGATGAGGAACTTCTGGAGCAGGAGCTTGGCGAGAAGGTATTGAAGCTCACCGAGTTCGTAACTGTTTCAGAGCTTGCCACCATGATGAATGTTCCTGTGACGAAGCTTATCGGAACGCTGATGTCTATTGGTGTGATGGTAAGTATCAACCAGCGTCTTGATGCTGAGACTATCAACATTGTGGCTGAGGAGTTCGGCTTCACAACTGAGTACGTTAGTGCTGAGGTACAGGAGGCTGTTCAGGAGGCAGAGGATGACGAGAATGATCTCGTTGGTCGTGCTCCTATCGTAACTGTGATGGGTCACGTTGACCACGGTAAGACATCGCTCCTCGACTATATCCGTCAGACCAACGTAATCGCTGGTGAGGCTGGTGGTATCACACAGCACATCGGTGCTTATAACGTGAAGCTTGAGGACGGTCGTAAGATCACATTCCTCGATACCCCAGGTCACGAGGCATTCACCGCTATGCGTGCCCGTGGTACTCAGGTAACTGATATCGCGATCATCATCATTGCTGCTGATGACTCTATCATGCCTACCACCAAGGAGGCTATTGCCCATGCACAGGCAGCTAACGTTCCTATGGTGTTCGCAATCAATAAGATTGATAAGCCAGGTGCTAACCCTGACAAGATTCGTCAGGATCTTGCTGCTATGAACCTCCTTGTAGAGGAGTGGGGTGGTAAGTACCAGTGTCAGGAGATTAGTGCCAAGAAGGGTACTGGCGTTGCAGAGCTTCTTGAGAAGGTTCTTCTCGAGGCAGAGATGCTTGACCTCAAGGCTAATCCAAACCGTAAGGCAACAGGTTCTGTTATTGAGGCATCACTCGACAAGGGACGTGGCTATGTGGCTACAATGCTCGTAAGCAACGGTACATTGAAGATGGGTGATATCGTCATCGCAGGTACTTACTATGGTCGTGTGAAGGCTATCTTCAACGAGCGTAACCAGCGTATCGACAATGTTCGTCCTGCAGAACCAGCTATCATTCTCGGTCTTAACGGTGCTCCAAGTGCGGGTGACTCATTCCATATCATGGAGACAGAGCAGGAAGCAAGGGATATTGCCAACAAGCGTTTGCAGTTGCAGCGTGAGCAGAGTCTCAGAACGACCAAGGTTGTCGGTCTTGAGGAAATCGCTCACCGTATCGCTCTTGGTGAGTTCCACGTTCTCAACCTTATCGTCAAGGCTGATACACAGGGTTCTGTCGAGGCTCTCTCAGACTCATTCATCAAGCTCTCTACCGAGAAGATTCAGGTGAACGTGCTCCAGGGTGCTGTAGGTCAGATCTCTGAGAATGACGTAATGCTTGCTTCTGCTGCTGAGAACTCTATCATCATCGGCTTCAATGTTCGTCCTTCTGCAGCCGCTAAGAAAGTGGCTGAGCAGCACGGAGTTGAAATCAACACCTACTCTGTCATCTATGACGCTATCGACGATATCACTTCTGTTATGGAGGGTATGCTCGATAAGGTCAAGAAGGAGGTTGTTACTGGTCAGGTTGAGGTACGTGAGGTTTACAAGATTTCCAAGGTCGGTACTGTTGCCGGTGCTATGGTTGTCGAGGGTAAGGTTCACCGTACTGACAAGGCTCGCGTCATCCGTGACGGTATTGTGGTTCACACAGCCGAGATTAATGCCCTCAAGCGCTTCAAGGATGATGTCAAGGAGGTTGCTACCAACTTCGAGTGCGGTATCTCACTCGTTAACTTCAATGATATTCAGCAAGGCGATATCCTCGAGACCTTCACGGAGATCGAGGTTAAGCAGACTCTGTAATCAAAGGAATATAAATGTCTGAAAAAAATGAATTCGTCAAGAAGGTTGCCGAACAGAAATATGAGTTCGGCTTCACTACTGACGTACATACAGAGATAATACCTGTAGGACTGACTGAGGATGTGGTTCGACTGATTTCTGCAAAGAAGGGCGAGCCAGATTGGATGTTGGAGTTCCGACTCAAGGCCTTCCATTACTGGGAGGGGCTTGAGCAACCTACATGGGGGCATCTTGACATACCGCCTATCGACTATCAGGCAATATCATACTATGCTGATCCTCTGGCAAAGAAACCGAAGAACAAGGAGATTGACCCGGAATTGGAGAAAACCTTCGACAAACTCGGTATTCCGCTTGAGGAGCGTCTGGCATTGAGCGGTACGGCTGTTGATGCTATCATGGACTCTGTGTCTGTGAAGACTACCTTCAAGGATAAGTTGAAGGAGAAGGGCATCATATTTATGTCAATAGGTGAGGCTATAAAGGAGCATCCAGACCTTATCAAGAAGTATCTGGGCACAGTTGTCCCTTATCGTGACAACTACTTTGCTGCTCTCAACTCAGCCGTTTTCTCTGACGGTTCTTTCGTCTATATACCAAAAGGTGTGCGCTGTCCTATGGAACTTAGTTCGTATTTCCGTATCAATGCGGCTAATACAGGACAGTTTGAGCGAACCTTGATCGTGGCAGATGATGATTCGTATGTGTCTTATCTCGAAGGATGTACAGCTCCTATGCGTGATGAGAACCAGCTTCATGCAGCTATCGTGGAGATTATCGTAAATGATAGGGCAGAGGTGAAGTACTCAACCGTGCAGAACTGGTATCCGGGTGATGAGAACGGCAAGGGAGGTGTGCTAAACCTCGTTACAAAGCGAGGTGAGTTGCGCGGTGAGCGTTCAAAGCTCTCCTGGACACAGGTAGAGACAGGTTCGGCTATCACTTGGAAGTATCCATCATGCGTGCTGAGAGGCGATGATTCTGTTGCGGAGTTCTATTCCGTGGCTGTAACAAACAACTATCAGCAGGCAGACACAGGTACAAAGATGATACATCTTGGCAAGAATACAAAGTCAACTATCATCTCTAAGGGAATTTCTGCGGGACATTCGCAGAACTCATACAGAGGTCTTGTGAGGGCAGGTTCAAAGGCAGATAATGCCCGTAACTATTCTTCATGTGACTCGCTGTTGCTCGGTTCGGAGTGTGGTGCGCATACATTCCCTTATATGGATGTGCATAATGACACGGCAATCTTTGAACATGAGGCAACTACTTCAAAGATTTCAGAGGATCAGCTTTTCTATTGTCAGCAGAGAGGTATTCCGATGGAACAGGCGGTAGGTCTCATTGTCAATGGCTATGCCAAGGAGGTGATTCAGAAACTGCCTATGGAGTTTGCGGTTGAGGCGCAGAAGTTGCTTAGCGTGAGTCTTGAAGGTACTGTAGGATAATACTGATGTTTAGTGATTAGAGATTAGTGTTTAGTGGTCTGAGTGTCACTATTCCTAAAACTCTAAACACTAATCACTAAACTCTAAACAATAAAAATAGCCGACTTAGGTCAGCTATCATAATTAACTAATAATTAATCAACTAAAACCTCTAAGAAAATGAAAAAGTATCTTGCAGAAGCAGTTGGAACATTCGTTCTCACACTTCTTGGTTGCGGCACAGCCGTATCTCTCGCATGTGGTTCTGATACCGATACCATCGGTGGTATCAGCGGTTGCCACATCAACCCTGCAATCACACTCGGTTGCCTTATGACAAAGCGCATAAGCTGCAAGGATGCTATCTGGTATATGGTTGCTCAGACAGTTGGTGCTATCATCGCTGCTGCCGTACTCTATGTGTTCACACAGTACTCTGGCGCAAGTTTCGACGGAACTCTTACTGGTGCAAATAACTGTAATGGTTGTAGTGGTAGTCAGATTGGTGGTCTGATTGTTGAGGTTGTCCTTACTTTTATCTTCGTGCTTGTAGTGCTTGGTACTACTGACGCAAAGAAGGGTGCTGGCAACTTTGCAGGTCTTGCTATAGGTCTCTCTTTGATACTCATTCACCTTGTAGGTATTCACTATACAGGTACATCTGTAAACCCAGCACGTTCTATAGGTCCTGCTCTCTTCGAGGGTGGCATTGCTCTCACAGACCTCTGGGTATTCATCGCTGGCCCATTCATTGGTGCTGCTCTCGCTGCATGCACATGGAAGGCTATCGGTGAGGAGTAATATCTGGGTTTTCAGGTTTTCTGGTTATGAGGTTATAAGGTCATTAGTGCAAAAGACCTTTAAACCAGAAAACCTTTTAACCTTATAACCATTAATAAAAAAATGTTAGAAGTCAAAAACCTTCACGCCCGTATAGGCGACAAGGAAATTCTTAAAGGCATAAACCTTACCATCGGTGATGGTGAGGTTCATGCTATTATGGGACCTAACGGTTCCGGAAAGTCAACTCTTAGTGCCGTTCTCGTTGGTAATCCTCTCTACGAGGTTACAGAAGGCGAGGTATGGTATAATGGCAAGAACTTGCTTGAAATGAAGCCTGAGGATCGTGCTCACGAGGGGCTTTTCCTCTCATTCCAGTATCCTGTGGAGATACCGGGTGTCTCTATGACAAACTTCATGAAGGCTGCTATAAACGAAAAGCGTAAGTATCAAGGTCTTGCCCCTCTCTCTGCTTCTGAGTTCATCAAACTGATGAAGGCAAAGCGTGAGATTGTTCAGCTCGACGCAAAGCTTGCCAACCGCTCTGTAAACGAGGGCTTCTCAGGTGGTGAGAAGAAGCGTAATGAGATATTCCAGATGGCGATGCTTGAGCCTACTCTCTCCATCCTCGACGAGACCGATTCTGGTCTTGATGTAGATGCTATGCGCATCGTGGCAGATGGCGTGAATATGCTCCATACAGACAAGACAAGTACTATCGTAATCACTCACTACGAGCGCTTGCTTGATATGATCAAGCCAAGCGTCATCCATGTGCTTTGGAATGGCAGAATCGTAAAGACTGCCGGTCCTGAGCTTGCCAAGGAGATTGAGGTGCGTGGCTATGACTGGATTAAGGCGGAAGCTAAATAAAGAGGCCTCTCCCCCCGCCCTCCCCCGTAGGGAGGGAGCCGGTATGCCAACATCTCTAAAATAATGAATTTGTAAAAAGAAAGAATAATTGAATAGCCTTTCGCACTCCGGCTCCCTCCCTACGGGGGAGGGCGGGGGGAGAGGCCGTTATTATGGAAAGCGAAAAGCAATATATAGACCTCTATGCACAGTGCCGTGATATGATCAACGGTCATAGCAACGAGGTGATGAACTCTGTGCGTGAAAAGGCGTTTGAAGATTTCAAGCGTCTGGGTTTCCCGTCGAGGAAGGTGGAGAGATATAAGTACACCAATATGGCGGAACTATTTGCGCCTGACTATGGTCTCAACCTCTCTCGCCTTGAGATTCCCGTAAACCCTTACGATGCCTTCAAGTGTGATGTGCCTAATATGAGCACGTCACTATATTTCGTGGTCAATGATGCCTTCTATAGCAAGGCTCTTCCAAAGGCTGAGTTGCCAGAGGGCGTGTATGTCGGTAGATTGGCAGATGCTCAGGATAAGGCTAAAGGCCTCTATGGCACGCTTGCTGATAGCTCAGAGGATGGTATCACGGCACTTAACACCATGCTTGCCCAGGATGCTCTGCTCATCTATGTGCCTAAGAACGTAAAGGTGGATCGTGCCATTCAGGTGATCAATATCCTGCGTTCTGATGTAGAACTGATGGTTAACCGCCGTGTGCTCGTAGTTCTTGAACAGGGAGCAGATGCCAAACTGCTGTTCTGTGACCATGCTGCCGACGATCGTAACTTCCTTGCTACTCAGGTTGTTGAGGTCTTCGTGGGTGAGAATGCCCATCTTGACATGACCTGTCTTGAGGAGACTCACTATAAGAATGTGCGCGTTAGCAACGTGTATATCGATCAAAAGGCTAACTCTCGTGTGGATCATAACGTCATCACCTTGCATAATGGCGTGACAAGAAACCGTACAGACCTTGTCTTCTCTGGTGAGGGTGCTGAATGCTATATGAACGGTTGCGTGATAGCAGATAAGGAACAGCGTGTGGATAATAACACCCTTATAGACCATAAGGTGCCACATTGCGACTCTCACGAGCTGTATAAGTATGTGCTTGATGACAAGGCTGTTGGCGCATTTGCAGGTAGGGTACTTGTGCGTAAGGATGCCCAGAAGACCACCTCTCAGGAAACCAACCAGAACCTGTGTGCTACTAAGGAGTGCCGTATGTACACCCAGCCAATGCTTGAGATTTACGCAGACGATGTTAAGTGTGCTCATGGCTCTACTGTTGGTCAGTTGAATGACAAGGCTCTGTTCTATATGCAGCAGCGAGGCGTGTCTCTCGAAGAGGCTCGTACATTACTCCAGAATGCCTTTATTGGCGAGGTGATAGACAGAATACAGGTAAAACCGCTTCGTGATCGTCTTCGTCACCTTGTAGAGAAGCGTTTCAGAGGTGAGCTGAACAAGTGCGAAGGCTGCAAGCTGTGTAGATAATTTATGGCAGTAAACTGCTTTTAACTGACAATAATTACCAATCTTACCAATCTTTTCCATAAAAGTAGTTTTTATTTGAACACTAAAGGCACGAAAGAAACGAATAACTTTCGTTTGTTCTGTGAATTCAGTGTTCAAATAAAGATTGAAAAGATTGCGTAGATTGGTAATTATTGTCAGTTTTAGTATCGGAGATGCGTTAATAATACCTTCGTCGCAAGTCCGTAGTAAATCCGTTGCAAATCCCATGTAAGTCCCATTCTATGAAAGGGAGCTGGAACGGTTTAGAAGCGGAATTAAAGCGAAGGAGAATCGGAGGAAGAGCGAAGTCATAGCGGAGGCAAGGAAACCTCATTTCAGATAAACCTGATAAATCCGTTTCCCTTTTAATTTTCTTGAAACAGATGTATATGATTTGTCTGATTTTTATGTTATAGTCTTTATACTTGCTTATGTAGCATTTTTGTAATGTCGAGATTACAACTGCATTTTTTACGAAAGTTTTTTATAGGGAGGGTTTCACCACCCCTATTTTTGTGTCCTAATATCTTGATATTCAGTATATAATGATGGGTGAAACCCCCTCTAATATGGTTTTACCATCTTTGTATGAGGGTTTCACCCAGGTTTTGGTGAGTGTAACTTGTTGAAAGTCAATAGATAAGTGGGTAAATCTTGATGATAGCAAAGGTGAAACCCTTTTGAAGGGGTTTCACCCTGTATAATTTATTGATAATCAATTCGTAAAGACCTAAAAAATACCAAAGGAGAAACCCCCTATCGCAAAAACTTTTGATTTTTCACAAAGTGTAATCCCGACATTGCAAAATGTAGGGCGTTACAATAATTACAATTACAATAAAAATAGGCATACATCTTGCTTTTTCCCAAACACGCCTTTGAGTATAGAATAAACTTCATGTTTTCTATATAAAGGTGCTCAGTTTTTATTGTAATTATTGTAATTTGTAATTGTATGCCTATTTTCGAGAAAATCATTTGGTGATTTGAAAGAAAATTATTACTTTTGCTCTCATATAACTTAAACAAAAGAAGCAGCATATATATGGAAGATTATTCATACTTGAAGTTTGATAAAACTGGCAAAATAGTTGTAGGGATTAATTACAAAGATAAAGTCACTAAGGTAGTTATTCCCGAAAATGTGACAAGTATTGGCGAATTTGCATTCTCTGGCTGTAGTGGATTGACCTCAATTGAAATCCCTAATAGTGTGACAAGTATTGGAAAATATGCATTTGCTGACTGTACAGGGTTGGTCTGCATTAAAATCTCGGATAGCGTAACAAATATTGGAGAATGGGCTTTCTATAACTGTAGTGGATTGACTTCTATTGAAATTCCAAATAGTGTAATAAACATTGAAGAAAGTGCATTCTGGGACTGCAGCGGATTGACTTCAATTGAGATCTCGAACAATGTGACAAGCATTGGAGATTCAACATTCTCTGGTTGTAGCGGTTTGATTTCAATTGTAATTCCAAATAGTGTGACAAGCATTGAAAATGGAGCATTTTCTGGCTGTAGTAGTATGACTTCAATTGAAATTCCGAATAGTGTAACAAGCATTGGAGATAGGGTATTCTCTGGTTGTAGCGGTTTGACTTCAATCGAAATCCCGAACAGTGTGACAAGCATTGGAGAAGGTGCATTCTGTGGTTGTATAGGTTTGACTTCAATCGAAATCCCGAATAGTGTGACAGGTATTGGATGTGGGGCATTTTCTCGTTGCAATTCTTTGAAGAAGATTATTGCGCCAGATAACGAGAATTATATAGTTTTGGATGGACTTCTGTTTTCTAAGGATCTAACGCATTTATTATGCTATCCTGCTGGTATAGATGGGAAGGAATATATAATCCTAGATAGCGTGACAGACATTGAATGTAGGGCATTTGAAGGCTGTAGCTCTTTGGCTTCTATCGAAATTCCTAATGGTGTGTTAAACATTGGAAGAAGTGCATTTAGGGACTGTAGCGAATTGACGACTGTTAAAATCTCGAATAGTGTGACAAGTATTGGGGGGTATGCATTTGAAGGCTGTAGCTCTTTGGCTTCAATCGAAATTCCGAATAGTGTGACAAGCATTGGAAATGGTACCTTCTCTGGCTGTATAGGTTTGACATCAATTGAAATCCCGAATAGCGTGACAGTCATAGGAGAATTTGCCTTCTCTGGTTGTAGCGGTTTGACATCAATTGAAATCCCGAATAGCGTGACCAGCATTGGGTATGAGGCTTTTTCCGGTTGTAGCTGTTTGGCTTCAATCGAAATCCCGAATAGCGTGACAAACATTGAAGATGGGGCATTCTCTGGCTGTATAGGTTTGACATCAATTGAAATCCCGAATAGCGTGCCCAGCATTGGAGGCGAAACATTCTCTGGCTGTATAGGTTTGACATCAATTGAAATCCCGAATAGCGTGACAGTCATTGGAGAATCTGCATTCTCTGGTTGTAGTGGTTTGATATCAATTGAAATTCCGAATAGTGTGACGACCATAGAAAAACATGCATTCGCTAACTGTATTGGTTTGACTTCAATCGAAATCCCATATAGCGTGAAAAGTATTGGAGGAGGAGCATTTGAAGGGTGTAATTCATTTATATCAATTAAAATTCCTAATAGTGTGACAACTATTGAGAGGTCTGCATTTGCATTTTGGCATTTCTTGACCTCTGTTGAAATCCCGAATAACGTGACCAGCATTGAAGGCCATGCATTCGAGCGTTGTAGCGGTTTGACCTCTATTAAAATTCCAAATAGTGTGACAAGCATTGGAAAAGAAGCATTCCAAGGAAGTATTTAGAGCCCTCTAAACAACCACAAACAATGAAAAACATATGGAGATAAATGTCTGTATATCAACCGTTTTTTAGATTTTAACACTTCGGAAGCTGTTTTTGGCTGCTTCGGAAATTCCCGTTAAATTTGCAACGTATTTCTACCGCAGGGAATTTACGAGGCTTTGTTTTTGCCACATCGTGAACATAGTTGACAAAAGGCAACAATAGGTTACAAGAGTTGACAGGTTTCCGACTCGCTTTTGAGTAAAGCAATATCGTGGCGAAAGTTGACAAAGGGTGTCAATAGTTTACTTGTGATTACTTGCGGAGAGGTACAACAAAAGGAATGTTGAACAGATAAATATCGCAAGTATGCCAAAAAACAGAAAATGCGCTTATTGTGGCAAGGTTTTCACCACAAACAGCGGAATGCAGAAGTACTGCTCAGAGGAATGTGCTGAGCAAGCGAAGGAAACCAAGAAAAAGAGACAAAGGGATTTCCTTCGAGCTGTCGAGCCAGTGATGGAACTCCAGCAACAGGAGTATCTGACCTTTTCTAAAGCTGCCATCCTTTTAGGCTGTACCCGTCAGTATGTCTATAAACTTGTTGAGCAAGGGAAGTTGCCTGCTTCACGACTGAGCAGCCGAATGGCTCTTGTCCGCAGGAGTGACATAGAGAAGATGTTTGCAGCCAATCCATATAACCGCGTCCTTCCTTGTACGAAGCCCAAGAAAGATTCTTCAAAGAAGAAGGTATCTGTTGGTGACAAGAAGCAGAAAGTCCAATCAGCATCATCGTATTCAGATGAAGTTCTTGAATACTACTCCGGCGAGGAAGTAAAGCAGATATATAAGGTAAAGCCGTCCTGGCTCTATACCACAGCTAAGCGTCATCAGATTCCCATGTGCCGTATCGCAGGACGGAACTACTACAGCAAAAAACACATTGATGCAGTATTCGGCACTACCATAGACCTTGATGCCATTGTCGATTGGCTGTCACCAAAGGAAGTGGCAGACCGCTACGGTATCAACCTTACGGCAGTACGTTCCTATGCCCATCGCCACAAGATTCCAACCAAGCGTGAGTATGGATGCACATACTATTCCCAGAACCATTTTGATGAACTCCGTCGTACAGACCTCCTATCCAATGAGGACTATTATACAGTGGAGCAAGTGCAGCAACTCTATGGACTGACCAAAGCCAACATCTGCCACATCGTCAAGGTAAAGCACATTGAGAAGACAAAAGTAGGACGGCAAAACTTTCTGCTTCGTTCTGATGTGGAGAGAGTGATGGAGGAACGGAGATCTTTGGGAATGATGGATGCTGGATTCTGAATTTCTACCATACTGACAGATTATTCATTGATGATTGGGAATAATCGGAGTCAGCACCACATCATTGAGTTCCTTTGCACCCGTGGAGAAACGCTCCACCATGATTACTAACAATAATATATATATGTATGAGTAACATTTGTAAGACCGTGAGCCTCCGCACGCGGAAAATCAAAGGCGGAGAACAGCTTTCCTTCTACCTCGACTATTATCCCGGCTATCGGGACGAGTCCACCATGAAGGTCATGCGTCATGAATCGCTCGGCATTTACATCTATGCCAAGCCGAAGTCACAACGGGAGAAGGACTACAACGACCGTATGCGCGAGAAGGCAGAAGCCCTCCGCTGCCGTCGCTATGAGTCTATAGTTAATGAGAGGTACGATTTCTTTGACAAAGAAAAGATGAAGGGCGATTTTCTTGCCTACTTCAAGCAGAAGGCAGACAAGAAGAACTGCAAGTGGCAGCACGTCTATAAACACTTTGCCAGATTCTGCAATGACAAGTGCCGCTTCGACGAAATCAACGTAGACCTGTGCAACAAGTTCCGTGAGTATCTTCTAAATGCTCCGCAGACCATCCACACGGAGCACAAACTGCACATCAATAGCGTAGCTGGCTATTGGTCAACATTCCGTGCTGTACTCCATACCGCCTACAGAGAACACAAGATTATGGAGAATCCAAACGGCTTCTTGGAGCGCATC
>CADCIQ010000084.1:0-17889 GCA_902801425.1 uncultured Bacteroidales bacterium
ACATCCACGCATTACGGCTCTATATATCAATAACGAAGCTATCAATACAAAGACACTTACGGGAGGAAAAGCCGTTATTGACAGTTCTATATTAGATTCTCAGAATTTCAGCATAGCATACGAAAACAATTCATTCAGCATAGAACTGTCAACCGTAGAGATTGACCGTCCCGCTGGATGCACATACTGCTATTCGCTTGATAATGGTGAGTGGATATCCATTCCTGATGGCGGACATATCATTTCGTTCAGTAACCTTGATGCAGGCTGTCATTCTCTGCGTTATGCAGTAGAATATAACGGCAAGCTTTCCGAGGTAAAAGAGGCAAACATAGAAATCCGTCATCCTTGGTGGGGAAGTATATGGGCTAAGAGTGTGCTGTGCCTTATAGTCGTAGCAATGGCTACATTGATATATTTCTGGATACGCAGCAAGGAAAAGGTCAAGGCACTTGCCTTGATATCACACAAGATACGTACTCCTATGTCGCTCATTATCAGTCCTCTTGTCCAGCTCATAGACAATGATCCTGACGAACAGCGACAAAAGACCTACAATCTTATGCTGCATAATGCCCAGAGACTTCAGCTTCTTGCAGCTCAGGCAACTGACGAAGAACCGATAGGACCAGTTCCTGGCATAGAATCAGAATACAATATTTCAACCGACCTTCAGCAATCGCGCACCACAAGGCATCTCGTTATCGTGGAAGATGATGACGAGGTGAGGAAATACCTTTGCGAACAGTTTTCCACCGACTACCATATACATGAGGCGACAAACGGCAAGCAAGCCTTGCAACTCATATTTGAGAAAAAACCTGACGCAATAATAAGCGATGTAACCATGCCTCAGATGGATGGTATAACACTATGCCGAAAACTGAAGAAAAACATTCAGTTAGCCCATATTCCTGTCATTCTGCTTACTGCACGTGCCGATGAAGAAGCTACGCTTCAGGGCTTGGGCATAGGTGCAGACGCATATATTACCAAACCATTCAACATAAAGATATTACGCCAGAAAATATCTAACCTCATACAGCTTCGCCAACAGCTCCGCAATGTCTATCAGGGAAAGCAACTACAAGAGGACAGATTGGAAACAATTAAAGCAGAAGACTATGAAGACAAGTTCATGGAACGACTGATGAATGTTGTCAACAACCACATAGGCGATGCCGACTTTTCCATAGAAACACTATGTGAGGAGGTAGGCATAAGCCGAGCCAGCCTACATCGAAAACTAAAGGAGAAAACCAACCAGTCAACAAGCATCTTCATAAGGAACGTCCGACTGAAGCAGGCTGAGAAGCTCTTGCTCGAAACAAACCTTCACGTAAGCGAGATAGCCACGAAGGTAGGCTTCAAGCACACATCATATTTCATCAATTCGTTTCGTGAACTCTATGGAAATGAATGGAAAGAGCGTGAGAGAAGTAAATAATTGTCAGATAGGGAGTTATCTTATTCCATGATTTTCTGAAACATTATTGCAATAATAAGAGACACGTTTTTTTGCAAAATAGCATTTGAAGATGTTATCTTTGCAGAAACTAAAACGTATAAAGTTATTAATGCAATATGAAAAAACGTAATTTCCTTCTCCTGACAGCTATTATGATATTGTCAGGCATACTCTCCCCCTTGACAACAAGGGGTGCATCGGGCTTCAAGAATCCTGTGCTTGCAGGATTCCATGCAGATCCAAGCGTATGTAGGGTGGGTGATGATTTCTATCTCGTGAACAGCACCTTCCAGTATTTCCCTGGTGTGCCGGTATTCCATAGTAAGGATCTGGTGAACTGGGAGCAGGTGGGCAACTGCCTCACACGTCCTTCTCAGGTGGATTTGAAGGGCACAGATGGTAATGCCGGAATCTATGCCCCTACTATCAGATATAATGATGGGCGATATTATATGGTGACAACGGTATTCCCTTCACGCCGCCATTTC
The DNA here is from genome assembly GCA_902801425.1 of uncultured Bacteroidales bacterium. Lineage (GTDB taxonomy): Bacteria > Bacteroidota > Bacteroidia > Bacteroidales > Bacteroidaceae > Prevotella. Next base: position 1,957 of record CADCIQ010000084.1, read on the forward strand.
TATGTATGGACAGATAATCCTTCCGGGGAGTGGTCAGATCCAATAATAATCGACTTTGCTATCGGAAGCTGTGATCCTACGCTTTTCTTTGATGAAGGCAAATGCTATTTCCTATGGAAAGAGGGTGATATCAAGATATGTGAGATTGATGTGAACACAGGCAAGAAATTGGGAGATATACATCATCTGGGGGTTGGTCTTGGAGGACGTTACCCGGAAGGACCGCATATCTATAAAAAAGACGACTACTACTATCTGCTACTTGCAGAGGGTGGTACTGAGCATGGTCATCATGTCAATATACTGCGCAGTAAAAACCTGTTCGGTCCTTATGAGTCTAATCCTGCCAATCCTATTCTCTCACATTTCAACATGAAGATGCAGAACAGTCCTATTCAGGGACTCGGACACGCAGATCTTGTTCAGGCTCCAGACTCTTCATGGTGGATGATATGCTTAGGCTACAGAACAAGCGGATACTTACAACACGTTATGGGGCGTGAGACAATGCTTGCACCGGTGGAATGGGAGAAAAACGGTTGGCCTGTGGTAAATAATGACGGTACATTGCAGGTAGATATGAAATGTAAAACCTTGCCGTTAGTGCCTTTGGCAGAAGACCCTATAAAGGAAGAATTTAACTATGCGGAACGACATGCTCCCAAAGACAGCTATCATTCCTTGGGCTTGCCTATGGGCTGGATGAGTCTTTGTAACCCGGATTATACAAAATACTCACTCACGGCACATAAGGGTTTTCTGCGTCTCTATCCCAGCACCATAGACCTAAGTGAAACGGCTTCACCTACCTTTGTTGCACGTAGGCAGACAGAACTGTCTTTTTCTGCAACGGCAAAGGCAGACCTCACACATCTTACGGAAGGAATGCAAGTGGGCATTACAGCCTATGCCACTTCGTTGAGCCACTATGATGTGGTGGCTGAGAAGAAAGACGGGAAGATTATCCTAAGGTCAAACGTGCGCCTTGGTCAGACCAATCATAGTGAAAACAATCAAATAACCTTGAATGGTAACTATGCCTATCTGCGCATAACCTCTGATAAAGACTACTATTATATGATGGCATCTACTGACGATGCAAGCTACATTACGCTTGCCAAGATGGAATACCGATACCTAAGTACAGAGACAAATGGCGGTTTCACCGGAGTAATGCTCGGACTATTTGCGCAAAGTAATAGTGAAAACGATAAAGGTTATGTTGATATAGACTGGTTTGAATATGAAGTAAAAAAATAAAGGAAATATGAGGAATTATAACATTTGGAAAAGAGCGTTATATATTGCGCTGGCTGTATTTGCGACATCCTCATTAATGGCACAACAGTTGCCCAAGGTGGAGAAAAAGCATGGCACATGGCAGATGACTGTAGATGGGGAGCCATATCTTATGTTGGCAGGAGAACTGCATAACTCATCTACAGGCAGCAGTCATTATATGGCAGACATCTGGCAACGTATGGCAAAAAAGAACCTGAATACGGTTATAGCCGTTCAGATAGAAAACGAAGTATAATGGAGATGAGACTACATTAGGTGGTCCCGTTATCCGCAACGGAGAAGTAAAGGCATTTAGAATAAAGATGTATGAGTATTAGGACAAAGTTTTTTATACTTCTGATAGCAGTAGTATTATCCTTGAGTGGAAAGGCGCAGACAGAACGTTTCTGCATAGCCAACAAAGGCATAACGGCAGGCATTATTGTGGATGAAAACGACTGGAAGGGAGTTATCCGTGCCGCTCATGATCTGGGTGACGATGTACGTAAGGTAACTGGATTCTCATCCCAGGTAAGCCTACTATTGTCGGTACAATAGGCAAAAGCCGAATCATCGACAGTATCATAAAGCAGAAGAAACTCGATGTGCGCAAGGTAAAAGGTCAATGGGAATCGTACATCATTGATGTCGTGGATGGAAATCTTGTTATTGCAGGAAGTGACAAACGTGGCACTATCTATGGTATCTACGATATGTCTGAACGTATAGGGGTATCTCCGTGGTATTGGATGGCAGATGCACCCGTAGCCCATAAAGATACGCTCTACTATGATAGTGGATGCTTCATACAGCCGTCACCGAAAGTGAAATATCGCGGTATATTCATCAACGACGAATGGCCTTCGTTCGGCACATGGTGCAATAATCATTTCGGAGGAGTTAATGCAAAGGCATACGAACATATCTTTGAACTGCTATTGCGCCTGAAGGCTAACTATTTCTGGCCTGCTATGTGGGCAACGGCTTTTAATGAAGACGACCCAGAATCGCCACGACTTGCCGATGAAATGGGCATTGTTATGGGAACTTCACACCATGAACCTATGATGCGTGCCCATAAGGAATACACATCACGTCGTAATATGATGCGTGCCCATAAGGAATACACATCACGTCGTAATGAGATAGGTCCTTGGGACTACTCCAAGAATCCAGCCAACCTTGACAAATTCTTTACCGAAGGCATTGAGCATGCCAAGAATTACGAGAATATCATCACGATCGGTATGCGTGGTGATGGCGATGTGGCAATGGGTAGCGGCAATGATGCAGACAATATGAATACTCTCGAAAGTGTCATCAAAAACCAGCGTCGTATCATAAGCAAGGTGATGGGTAAGAAGGCAAGTGAGGTTCCGCAGCTTTGGGCTATCTTTACCGAGGTACAGAGATACTATGATGCAGGTTTCCGTGTGCCCGATGATGTAACCCTTCTTTTCTGCGATAATAACTGGGGATATATCATACTATCATATTGATATGAATGGCGGTCCTTGGAATGACCGATGGGTAAACACCACCACGATACCAAAATTACGTGAGCAACTCAATATTGCCTATCAATCGGGCATAGATAGAATCTGGATTATCAATGTGGGTGACTTGAAACCAAAGGAAGTGCCTATTGATTTCATCATGAGGTATGCCTGGAATCCTGATGCTATAAAGCCTGGCGATGAGACAAGGTATCTTGAAGGTTTTGCCGAGAGTATCTTTGGCAAGGAATATTCTGCCGAAATTGCCGATATCATCGCGAAATACAGCAAGTATAACCTCCTAAGAAAACCCGAAGTGCAATATCCGGGCATTTTCAACAAGGAAGAGATGCTTTATATGAGCTATAAATGGCAGGCACTGGTAACACGTTGCGAAAATCTGAAGGCAAAACTGCCTGCCTCAATGCAGGATGCCTTTTATCAGCTTGTATATTATCCTGTTGTGGGAAGTGCAGGGGTGGCACAGATTTACAACTACGCTACTCTCGGTGATTCTCTCGCTATTGAGGCTCTGATGGAAAAAGACAAACATCTCACCGATTATTATAACAAGCAACTTGCAGGTGGCAAATGGGATGGTATGATGCTCGATAATCACATAGGCTATACCCAATGGTCTATTCCTGATAAGAATGTAAATCCTCTCACTCTCAATCTCTGGAAAATGAACTATTCTGTTTCCAATACATCCGATGAGTATTGCATCCCTGCCTATAAATACAAGCATAAAACAGACACCCCACAGGCAAGCTGGATATTTCTTCCTGATCTTGGTCGTGGTGATGGATGCATGGGTTCAAGTAATGTTATGGCAGAAAGCATTGAAAGAGAGACAAATGCATCTCTTAGCTATGATGTGTATATGAAGACCAATCAAGTGGCAATAGGCATACTTCCTGTTCAGGACATATATCCAGAGCGAGGGCTTCGTATTGGAGTAAAGATTGATGATCAGCCAATGCAGGTAATAGATGCCCGCCAATGGCTTCACGATGAATTCGGCGAATACACGCCAAATAACCTTGCCGTTTCCAAGGTGCTGAAACCACTTCCCAAAGCAGACAAGCTGTTGCTTAGTGGCTGGAGCAATGGACATAAGAGGCCCCGTCGTGATGAGGTCTTCGACAATCTCCGTTGGCTGTCAGTCAAATTCGATGTCACTCCCGGCAAACACACCCTGAAACTTATAATGATAGACCCAGAAATTACAGTAGAACAGATTGTTGTAAATCCAGACAATAAACATTACAGTTATTTCGGCAACGGATATTTCTGGTAATGCTCTCAGGCATAAAGTAAATGGAAATTGACAAATAAGAATCAATTATTGTCAATTTCCACTTTTATTTGAATTATTTTTCGTATCTTTGCTCTGTAAAAAGTAAAAAATTAAAATTTAAAAGTAAAAAGTATGATTACACCATAAGCTAAAAGGCGTGATTTACCACTTTTTATTTTTTAATTTTTACTTGTTACCTTTAAAATTAGGCTTTTTGGTAACAACAGAAGTGATATTGCCATCCGTAGCCTTGCGCCCTTATGTGCACCACTACTGGATTATGAAGACAAATGACATGAGTTTGTCTCATATCATTATGCCTGTTGGTAACCCGAAATTGATTTTCCACAGGAAAAGACCGTTTGATATAAATGGAGTTGCAAACGTAAAGCTAAAAGCATCTATCATTGGACCTTACGACAAAGCCATACGCATAAACACCTCGGAAGACTTGGAGATGATAACGGTGTTTCTAATGCCATACGCAGCAAAGATGATCACAGGCATTCCATGTTATGAGTTCTCCAATGACAACGTGGATCTTGAGGATCTGGAGAGCGTTGAGTTCAAAGAACTTAAAGCACGAATCCTTGAGGCTGAGACTACGGAATCATGTATAGGAATGATAGAGGACTTTATCATCCGACAGCTTACCAAGACACAAGACTCGCCATATCTAAATCCGCTTATGAAGGTGTTTAATCTTATGGCAAATAATCCAGAGGTGCGCATTAACGAACTTGCATCTGCTGCCTGTCTTAGTGAAAGGCAGTTCCGTCGCGTGTTCATCGACAACGTGGGTATGAAGCCTAAACAGATACAGCGCATTCAGCGTTTTCATCTTGCCACGAATGAGATTATCAAATCTATGCCCACGAACATCGATAGGGTTTTATACAAATATGGCTATACAGACCATAGTCATTTCAACCGTGAGTTTCACGATATAGCCAACATCTCCCCTACCGAATACATCGCCTTTCTTGATAGCATACGCAAGCAAGATATCATGTCTGCCCTCCGCTCATATCATGCGCAAGAGTAGGAATGTCCGTTTTTTACAAATAAGAGAGAGATTATTTTCATATCTTTGCGCCCAAAAGTATTCAAAAGGCAACGAGATAAATCTCTCAAAGTTATGAACATAACAATATTTATCATTGAAGCAATAGCGTTGACGGTAGTTTTCACGGCAATTATTCTCATCCCTCTCACAAAGAATCCAGTATATTGGATTCATGATTTCCCAGAGGATATACAGGAAGAATATTTCAAGACTCACGACCTCATTCCCATAGCCTTCTTCTCAACGACGGTATTGATAAAGAAGAGTCTCGGAATGCTGATTGCGTTAGGCTTACTCATTTGGATGATATGGCTTGTAGAGGCAAAGAGTTTCACACAGGCTTTCTTTGCAAGCTATGGTCTTTGGACGATAATAAACTGGTATGACTGTTTCATCCTTGACTGGGTTTTCTTCGCAAACGTAAAGTCTGTACGTCTTCCAGGCACAGAGCACATGGACAAGGAATATCACCAGAAGACCTACCATTTCATCCGCTCTCTCTGGGGTATGCTTGTCGGTTTCATCCCTTGCATATTTTGCTCCGTGCTCTTCACATTACTCTTCCTTTAGAGAAAAAATCAATTTTATCTGTAATAATCTATACCTTTCTTGCGTCAAATAAGATAAAAATACAATAACATGATACTTCGAAAATTCAAAAAGGAAGATGCTCCGATTATTCTCGGTTGGATAAAGAGCAAGACGGATTTACGGAAATGGAGCGCGGATAGATACCGCGACAACCCTGCTACATCCGATGAAATGGCGCAATTATACGCTCCAGACAATATGATTCCCCTTATGGCAGAAGATGAGAACGGCAATATCATTGCACATATTGCAATCCGTATTCCAGACATTGCCAAACCTCAAGCTGTGAGACTGGGCTTTATCATAGTGGATGACTCCCTTCGTGGAAAAGGATATGGTAAAGAGCTAATCCTTCAGACGATAGAATATGCCCGAAAGAATCTCAATGCTACAAGCATCTCTCTGGGTGTTTTCAAGAACAATCCCCCTGCCCTACATTGCTATGAATCCGCAGGTTTCAGAAAGACAGGAGTTGAAACATACAACATCGACGGAGAGATTTGGGAAGATATAGAAATGGAGTTCATCAACTCTCGCAAGTTTATACTTGCTCCGTTTCAGGAGTAAAAGGAGTACAAGGAGTTACGCTCCTAAAGTCGCTTAAGTAGTACAAGACGATAGTATTATCGTTTATTTGAGCGCTCAAAACATTCGTCTTGTACTCCTTATTACTCCTTACAAGTAGAGCTTGCGAAACTTAAATCATTAATAAATAAATAACTTAATTCAATATGAAAGAGATACTTTACGTTTTGCTTGACAACTATGCAGAGCATGAAATTGTTTTTCTGACAACAGCAATAAAGACTGGCGAGATGGGATTCCGCGAGAACCCAAAGTATGATAATAAGATTGTGGCTTATTCGATGGAACCGGTAAAATCGCTTGGTGGTCTCCGTACCATTCCTGATTATACTTTTGAAACAATGCCAAAGGATTATGCGGCATTGGTTCTCATCGGAGGATACGGATGGTTTACCCCAGAGGCAGAGAATGTTCTTCCATGCGTCAAGGATGCTCTTGCAAAAGGAAAGGTTGTAGGTGCTATCTGTAATGCTGCTTCATGGATGGCAAAGCAAGGTTTCCTCAACAACATCAAGCATACAGGCAACGGCATACAGCAGTTGCAGCAATGGGGAGGCGAGAACTACACCAACGAGGCAAACTACATCAACGAGCAGGCTGTGCGCGACGGAAACATCATTACAGCCAATGGTAGTGGGTATCTGGAGTTTGCAAGGGAGGTGCTTCTTGCTATTGAGAATGACACTCCAGAAATGATAGAGCGATACTATCAGTTCAACAAACAGGGACTTGTGAAACTCTTCTCACCTCGCCCTCGTTTCTCCTTCAATACCGTTGGCCTCATCACTCGCGAGAACAAGCCTATCGTTGATTTCTATACCAAGGCTTTCGGCTTCACAACCGACTGGGATGGTGAACAGCCAAACGTAGAGATGTTTTTGGGCAATATGCGTATCATACTTTTCCCACGCAATCTCTTCGGGCAGATGACATCACAGAAGTATGAATATCCAGAGGGTTTCAATGGTACTACAGAACTGGCTCTCGACGTTCCGACATTCGCAGATGTGGATAAGGAATATCAGCACGCGCTTGACTGTGGAGGTAGGTCAGTACTCGCTCCAACTACCGAACCTTGGGGACAGCGTACCTGCTACGTTGCAGATCCTGACGGCAATCTCATAGAGATAGGTTCATTCGTGGAATAGAAATAACTCAATTTGAAGGAGTACAAGACGATAGTATTTATCGTTGAAAGGCTAAAAGTCAAAGGTCAAAAGCCTTAGTCCTTAGACCTTAGTCCGTACAAAACATTCGTCTTGTACTCCTTTTGCAAAACATTATGAATATGAAACACGAAATTATTACATTACAAGACGTGCAGATTATCGGCATGTCAAAGAACATAGAATTCTGTCATCCAGAGGAATGTACCAAATTCTGGGGCGAGTATGTAGAACGCATCATAAAGCCTGTATTCATGGAGGGTAAGACTCCTGATGAGTTTCAGCAGGCAGCTATTGATAATGGCGTTGGTGCATTTGGTCTCTGCACTTGCGACATTCCTAACCACAACTGCGCTACTTGTGCCGAGGTAAACTTCGGCGTAGCTTGCAAGAAAACTTTCACATACGTTATTGGAGGTATCTACAAGGGTGGTAATGTGCCAGAAGGCATGAAACTCTTCCCTATCCATAGCGGTAAGTGGCTAAAGGTGCATTTTGAGGGAGGCATGAAGGCTTTCCACCAGCAATATCAGATGTTCCACAAGGAGTGGCTTCCTGCTCATCCTGAATATAAATGGGCAGATAATTCCGTAAGCATGGAGTGGTATCAAGGTACTGATATCAATTCTCCTGATTATCAATGTGGCGTAATGATGCCTTTGGAAGATTAAATGAAAACAGAAATAAACCCACAAGACACGAATCGTGCAGATGCTTTCAGCCTTTGGATGTCCTCGCCAATGCCTATGGTGACATTGGTGAAGACCTTCGATGTTTCCAAGGCCGTGAAATATTGCAAGAGGCATAACATGAGTTTCAACATGCTTCTTTGCTGGTGTATTGGCAAGGCTGCAAGTTATGTTAAGGAGTTCTATATCCTTCCCGAGAATGGTAAGCTTTTCCGCTATGACAAACTTGCTATCAATGTGATAGTCAACAACAAGGAAGGTGGCATTAACTCATGCGATATCCCTTTTTGCGAAGATTTGGAGGCTTTCCAGAAAGAGTATTCCGTTCTGACCAAATCGGCATCAGACACCTGCAAAAGTAGTTTTGTGGATGATGCTATGGTTGTAGGAACTTCTGCCATGATAGCTACCGAACTGGATTGCATAGTGAATCAATACACCGATAAGTTCTGCAACCCTATGGTGATGTGGGGGAAGTATCGCAAAGGTTGGTTCAAGACCACCCTACCCGTTTCCTTCCAGTTTCATCATGTTCAGATGGACGGAGGGCATGGAGCAAGGTTTCTTCAGCATTTACAAGATGAAATTAATTCCTTATAACCAAAAATAGTGAATATGAATTTATGTAAAGCAACTCTAGAAGAGTTTGATTCCATCGTAGCCTTCTACGATGATGTAACAGACAGGACTCCTGATATGGAGCAATATGCACGTTGGCAGAAAAGGAAACACCCAACAATTGAAGGCATCAGAGTCTATATTGAAGAGGGTAGCATGTACCTATATAAGGAGAACGGAGCTATTGTTGGAGCTATGGCTGTGACTATGTATCAGGGTGAGGATTATCACTCTATAACATGGAGTCAGCAAGTAGATGACAATAAGGTGGCAGTAATTCATATCCTTGCTGTAAGTCCTGATTATCAAGGCAAAGGCATAGGTTCAGAGATGATTCGCGAGGCTATTCGTCTTGCTCAGACAAACGGAATGAAAGCCATCCGTCTTGATGCCCTCGCTTCAAACACTCCTGCTCATAAGATTTATAAGTCCTTGGGATTTGATTACCGAGGTCTGCAACATCTCTATGCAGAGAATACAGGCTGGACAGACTTCTATTTCTTTGAATACAAAAAGGCACTCAAAGGTTAAAGAAGGAGTTCAACTATGTGCTATTTTATCATCGACACATACATAGACAACCCCGATTCACGAGGTTGCTATGATGAATATATACAAAAAGTAAAACCTATCGTGGAGAAATATGGAGGTGAATATCTTATTCGTTCAGAAAAGGTCACTTCTCTTCATCCAAATAGGACTCCGCAAAGAGTAATCATCATTAGGTTTCCTTCAAAGGAGATTTTAAATCAATGTTTTGCATCAGAGGAATACAAATCAATAATGCAAATGAGAACCGAATCCGTTGATGCAAGGGCAATAATAGTAGAAGAATAGTTTATGAATATTCACCAGATAAAAATTGACTTTAATGTCACTCCAGATATAGCTCGTTATGTTTTCGTTTACCTCATCGAAGGCAAGAACATCTATATGATTGACTCTGGAGTTGCGGGAAGTGAGGCATTGATTGAGGAATATCTTCTGTCTATCGGCAGAAATGTTTCTGATATCAAATCAATCTTCCTTACTCATGCACATCCAGATCACATAGGTACTGCTGCGTATTTCAAACAGAAAACAGGATGTAAAGTCTATGCAAGTGAAGGTGAGCGACCTTGGATTGAGGATATTGACAAGCAATTCCGTGAACGCCCAATACCAAATTTCTATTCTTTGGCAGGGCAATCCACACCTATAGATTGCATCGTAAAGGATGGAGATAGTATCACTCTTGAAGATGGCATAACCATAAATGTTATGGAGACTCCAGGACATTCAGTTGATGAACTTTCATATATTGTTGATACCTATGCGTTCATAGGAGATGCTATTCCAGTAAAAGGAGATATTCCTATATACATCAATCCAAAGCAAGCAAGAGAAAGTATCAGGAAGATAGCACAATTAGATAATATCACCACATTCTATCCGGCTTGGGATAAAGCATATACTTCACACGAACTGCAACAGAAAGTTTCTGAAGCCTTGGACATCATTTCCGCTATTGATAATGCTGTTTCAAAGGCATTAAATGAAGTGGGAAACGGCGATTTCATCGAATATGTGTGTTCTGTTCTTGGTAATAAGCATTTGCTGGCAAACCCATTATTTGCAACAACCTTAAAGAGTCATGTTCCAAATCAATGAACATGATGAAAACAGAAAGAATCCATCTTCGCCGTTGGCAGGAGAGTGATGTACTTTGAGAATATCTGGGCAGATTATTTCACAGGCAATCCTGCTTCTGGCAGAGTGATGCAGAAATGCGGTTTTCGCAATACAGGCAAACTACATAGCTGCAATAATCTCGTTGGAGGTGACAAGGATATGGTGCATATCTATAAGCTTGAAATTTAGAAAGAATATTTTGAGGACTCCGCTTGCGCGGAGATTGGGAAAGTAAATGATTAGTAAATTAATTCAGTAAATTAGGTTCAAAAAATTAAAAATGTAAATTTCCAAGCGACAAATGTCGCTATATAATTTACTGGCTATAATTTATTTATAATTTACTTTCCAAAAAAAATCACAAGCACCGCAAGGTGTGTTTGTGATATTCGCAGCAAGTGTTAATTAAATGTTAAATTCTTGATTTCTCTTGACTCGTACCTAAGGTCATAGTGTAACTTTGCAAACAAAATCGTACGATTATGAGTTACAAAACAAAATTAAAAATCGGAGAGTTCTCACAGATGATGCAAGTCACGGTAAAGACCTTGCGTCACTATGAGCAGAAAGGACTACTCCTGCCTGACGAGGTGGACGAGTGGACTGGCTATCGCTATTACAGCATCGAACAGATGCAGAAGCTCAACACGATTCGCGATCTTCAAAGACTTGGGTTCTCGCTCGATGAAATCAAGGAATTATACGACTATGGTTCATATACACCAAGCATTCGTAAGATAACGGAAAAGATACGCGAAACCGACGAGCAACTGAAACTGCTCCTTGCACGGCGTAGGCAACTGCTTGACTGGAGGAATTCTCGCAAAGAAATCAAGACAATGGAAAAATTCTCTATTCAGTCATTGCCAGAAATCATCGTGGCAAGTCATCGTGAAATAATCCCTAACTACGAGGCGTTAGGTGCTGTATGTGTCAATAAGATAGCTCCTGAGATGCAACGTCTCGGATGTAAGTGCCCTCCTCCCGGATATTGCTTCACCATTGAGCATAACAAGGAGTATAAGCCTACCGACATAGACATAGAATATTGCGAACAGGTAGAGGAACTTGGTACTGACTCTGCTATCATCCAGTTTAAGACTCTCCCTGCCATTCCAAAAGCGCTCTGCATGAAGCATTACGGTCCTTACGACCGCTTCTATGAGTCCTATCTCGAACTGTTCAAGTATATTGATGAGCAAGGCTATAAGATTGTTGGTCAGCATCGTACTTGTTATGTAGATGGTCCTTGGAATCAGGAGGATGAAGAGAAATGGCTATCAATCCTTCAGATACCAATAGAATAATCAATTATTGTCTGCCTCACCAACAATGAGGCAGACATAAACGCAAAAACATTATGAAAGAAATCACAGCTGACACAAAGATGATTGCAGCCTGCGGACTTTACTGTGGAGCTTGCAAGAAATACCGCATAGGGAAATGCCCAGGCTGTCATAAAAACGAGAAAGCATCGTGGTGTAAGATCCGCAAATGCTGTATAGAGAAGGGCTTCCATACCTGTGCAGAATGCAAGACAGAAGTAAAGGAATGTCGGCTTCACAATAATCTGATAGGCAAATTCTTCGCTTTCGTATTCCGTAGCGACCGCCCTGCCTGTATCCGATACATCCGCGAAAACGGAGAACAAGCCTTTGCAGAAGAGATGACAAGGCGTGGTGAGCAAACCATGCGCAAGTAACTTGCGAAAGTTTGAGGAATACAAGGAGTTAAAGGAGTGACGCTCCTAAAGTCGCTTAAGTAGCACAAGACGATAATATTTATCGCTTATTTGAACATTCAAGACATACGTCTTGTACTCCTTAAACTCCTTGTACTCCTTATTACTCCTTATGCAAGTAAAACTTCAAAAATAAAAACAATGAACATAAGATTAGAACAACCAAAAGACTACCGAGAGGTAGAAAACCTTACACGAGAAGCATTCTGGAACGTATATGCCCCGGGATGCGTAGAACATTTCGTGCTTCATCAGTATCGCAATAACCCCGACTTCATTCCAGAACTCGACTTCGTAATGGAAGAAGACGGTAAGATCATAGGTCATGTGATGTACTCAAAGGCCGAAATTACATGTGAGAACGGCAATAAATTTGCAGCATGGACATTCGGTCCTATAAGCATACACCCTGACTACAAGCGCAAGGGCTACGGTCTCAAACTTCTCAACTACTCCATAGAGAAAGCCCGTGAAATGGGTATCGGAGTACTCTGTATGGAAGGTAACATTGACTTTTACAAGCACGCAGGATTTGTATTGGCAAGCACATTGAACATACACTATCATGCAGAGCCAAAAGAGTCGGAAGTACCTTATTTCCTTGCCCAGGAACTCATCCCCGGCTATCTCAACGGCATAGAGGGCACCTATCACACCCCTAAAGGCTATTATGTAGCATTTGAGAACACAGAAGCCTTCAAGGCATTTGAATCCACTTTCCCGCCAAAGGAAAAGGCAAAGCATGAAGGACAACTCGTAGATGAGTGCACGAAGAATCCAAATGAAAAAGACTCTAAAGGATAATGCATAAAGAGGAAAGGATAATGTTGATACATCTTCTCAACACATAATTTATCCATATATTCACCGATGACTTAAACAGGAAAGGCTCACATTACGTGAGCCTTTTATTCTTGTCATAAATCCAAAGTAAAAGGCTGTCAAGCATCATGCTCAACAACCTTTTACTTTACAATTTTTCTATATTTCAGTCAAAAGAAATGTCATATACATTGGCATTGTCAACAAATTGTCCTTCAAACCTATGTTGTAATTACCAAGTTTTATTTCATAATCAACATGATATTTGTCTGGATTTTTCAGAACTGTACGCATAGACTTCGCATTACCTGTCGTGGCTTTACATTCCACTGGTACACATTTTCCTTTGTATCGAATAAGGAAATCAAGCTCTACTCCACCATTCTTATGATAGAAATACAACTTCCTACCCATTTTCCCAAAGATATCTGCTACAAGGTTCTCAAATATAGCCCCCTTATAACTCAACATATTTCCTTCCAAAATACTTGATTGAGTTCCTTCCTCCAACATTGCAACAAGCAGACCTATATCTGCCATATACACCTTGAACTCATTTTGAATACGATTCCCATCAAGAGGAAGTTCTGTAATCTCCGTATTGTAGCATCTGCGGATAATGCCTGCATCTTCTATCCACTGAAGACTTCCTACATAGTCACGCCCTCTTCCTCCTGCTCTCACGACAGAATAGTTAAACTTCTTATATTCACGAGCCAACTGTGCTGGTATTGACTCGAAACATTCTCGGATTCGCGACTTATCTGCAGGTAGGGCATACTTTACCATATCCGATTTGTATTCATCAATAATACGCTTCTGAATAGCAAGAACCTTCCCGATCTGTTTTGTGTCAAGGAATGTGGTTACAACTTCCGGCATACCACCAACAACTACATATTGGTGAAGCAGTTCACGAAACCTTTCATGCAAAGCCTCATCAATGGGTGTAATATCAGTCAAACATTTACGCAGGTACTCTACATGAATATCTTTAATACCATTTGCCCATAGCCATTCCTCAAAATCCATCGGGTACATATTTACAATATCCTCAAACCCAACAGGTATCGAAGCTTCTTCTTCCTCCTCTCTTTCTTCTTTTGTCTTATACCCATTTACGCCAAGCAGAGAACCCGTACACATGACTTCATATCGTCCATCCAAGTGAAAATACTTCAACGCCCCTCTTGCTCGCGGACAGTCTTGTATCTCGTCAAACACAAAGCATGTCTCATTAGGCTCTATTTCCACTCTCGGCATAGCCGCCGTAATACGCATGATTATTGAGTCCACTTCCAAGTTGGGAGTGAAAAAATTCTTATAGTCAGGATGCTCACGAAAATCCAAATATACAACATTCTTAAAGTGTTTGTGCGCAAAATCCACAACACTACTTGTTTTGCCACACTGACGCACTCCTTTCACAACTATTGGCTTGTGAGAGGTGTCATCCAACCAGGATTGAAGCTTCGTTTCTATCTTTCGCTTATACATATTCTCCACATTTTAGTACCGACTTTTCTTGATGTTACACACATTTTAGTACCGACTTTTCTTGGCGCAGCACACATTTTAGTACCGACTTTCGGTGCAAAGTTACACATTTTTTCATAAATGCAAAATATTTTACCTATGTTTTTGTCATAAAACCAAAGTAAAAATCACAATTTCTTGTCATAAATCCAAAGTAAAAGGCAAGAATCCGAAATTAAAATAACGTGAGTTCGACGACTTGCTTTAGCTTGATGAGCCTTGCGAATAAAACAAACCGCTTGCCACAAGAAGAAATTAATGCGACATTAATGTGTCATTTGTGATCATTAATGTAGGTTCGCAGAGCGAAAACATATAATTACCCATTAATATCACATTAATTTCGCATTAATTTTCCGTAAAGTAACGTCAGTTCGACGAAATCTACGAATGGCAGCAAACTGTCTTAACCACTGCGTGGGGCTACACGAAATTACCGCGAATTTTACACGAATTTGTCATTAATACTTTTTAAACATAAATGTGTAGCCAAGCGCAGCGTTTATTTTCGTCGAGATTTGTCGAAGACCCACTGACCATAGGGAAGTAACTCACGTTAAAGTACAAGCATTGGATATGCATCCATGGAATTGTTCGCTATGGTTCACCAAGCAGAAGCAATTTCGTCGAGCTCACGTTAAGATAAAAGAACAAGGTCAACATCAGTTCATCGCTGACATTGACCTTGTTCTTTTGTTAATCCCTTTAATACAATCTTGTCTTTACCTTCTTAGCTAATTCCGTCGAGAATTTTCCCCTTTAATCAAACTTCAGTTTTACAAAATGTTTGTGACCGTCTTTATAGTCACTTCACATAAATCTTACACTTATTTCCGAGTGCAAAGGTATAAAGTTTTTCACATCCTCGCAAAAAAAGATGTTCCATAAAGTTTGTGATTTATACCATGCAACACTTTTTACATTCGCGCAATAGAGCAACACACTATTGCGTAACAGCACAAATGATATAGCATATCATGTTGCATATTTGCAAAGATACTTATTTACAAGCAGTTAAAAAGTGCTATATCCTATATAAATCTGCCACTTTAAGAAAGCTCTGAAATAAGAAAACAATATTACACAAGAGTCAAAAAAATATAGAAAAAGAAAAAAACGTATTCTCTCACTGGTGATATAGCCTACATACTATATTTATTTTCTCAACACCCAAAAACAAAGAAGAGTAATCAAGAACAATACAAAAACAGACAATAAACGCCCATATTTCTTGTTTAATCTGATATTTTTTATATGGCTGCAATTAATACGTTAACGTGAGTTCGACGAAAATTAAAAACGCTTGCGCTTTGCTTTGAAACATTAATTAAGACGTAAATTAAAACATTAATTAGGACAAAAATTTATGAG
>CADCIQ010000084.1:17895-19837 GCA_902801425.1 uncultured Bacteroidales bacterium
ATTTAAGCCGTAAGGCTCATTAATGTCACAATTAATGTTTCATTAATGTCCTAATTAATGTTATGCGACAGCAAAAGTAATTTCATCGAATTCACGTTACGTTATGTATCGTTGCAGCCTTTCTTTTACATTGAGTCAATCCTTTCCATAACCTTCTCCAATTGCCCAGCGTAATAATACGGAAGGCTATATAGCGTATAGTCCCTGCTCTTTATGATAGTGCCATCCCTATCCTTCTTCTCTATATGAACCACATCTTTCCGCTCTGGCTTATTCCAGAAACGAATGGCATACTTGCATCGTGAATCAAACATAAACTCTTGTAATGACTTTAGATGTGCATTACTGCCTGCCTTTACTTCTATTGGCACAAGTCCATACCTACGACTATTATATAGATAATCCAACTCAGCCTGAGAATTCTTACTATCACGAATCCAAAAAGTCCTCTTTTCAAGAAACAGATTGTTTTGCCCAAGCAATTCCTGACCAATGATATGCTCAGCTATCTTTCCTCGCCAAGCATCATTAAGGTCATCAACGCTATATAACTCAGATTGCACCCCTGCAGCATAATTGACCAATCCTGTGTCAAGCCACATCAAACGTGGACGCTTCTTCATATCTGGAACAATAGGTAGATTAGTCTCAACAGAAGGATATACCAACTCCAACAACATTGTCTTCTGTAAAATCCTCATCGCCTCACCCACTTCACGACTCTTATAATTAGATGCTGCAAAGTGGTCAAACGCTATCTGCTCATCAGCATACCCCCAGCCATTGACGATAATATGGCGGATAACATTACGAAGAGTTTCTGACTTGGTATATTTCTCCACATCATCCATATAGCCGGCAATAAGCGACTGATACACACCATCAAGTGCTACAATATCCTTAGTCTCAGCATACGAAGCCACAACCTGTGGCATTCCACCAATAAGCGAATACCTATTGAACAAACTCATTATCCTCGTATGTAATACCTCTGGAATCTGCGCACTACATAGCATCTCTTGCAAACCAGTCTCGCCCATAGCACCAAGAAACTCTTCAAAAGTACAAGGTCTCAAAGCCATATACTCCACTCGCCCCACAGGAAAACTTACCTGCTTGTTCTTATCGAGCATAGTTTCCAAAAGCGAACCTGCTGCAATAACATATACCTCTGGAAGCTCCTCACGAAAATATCTGAGCATCTTGATGGCAAGAGGTGAGTTCTGAATTTCGTCTATAAAAATAAGTGTAGAACCCTCATTTCGAACCTTGTTTCGCATAACCAACAAAAGCGAATACAGATCCTTGACAGGCATTTCCTTCTCAAATAGTCTAAGATCGTCCTCTACATCCAGATTGAATCGCAGATAACAATCAAACTCCTTGGCAAACATATTGACAAGCGAAGTCTTGCCCACCTGTCTTGCTCCTCTGATAACCAGAGGCTTATGGTCCTTATTATTACGCCATGAGCGTAACCAGTTCAAAGCTTTTCTTTCAAACATACTATACGATCTTTATATGAGTGCAAAGATATATATTTTGTGTGAAAGAACCAAACTTTTCCTATATTTTGTAACAAAACCAAAGTAAAATTCACAATTTCTTGTAACAAAACCAAAGTAAATTTAGCAAAAATCTGTAACAAAACCAAAGTAAAATTCACAATTTCTTGTAATAAAACCAAAGTAAAAGGCAAGATTCTGAAACTATAAAACTATCAAATAAGTTCGTGGTCACACATTTTAGTACCGACTTTTTGGGGGACTACACACATTTTAGTACCGACTTTTTGGGGGACTACACACATTTTAGTACCGACTTTTGATGCAAAGTTACATATTTTTAACGTGAGTTCGACGAATTTATTCAGTTGTATATTGTTGACTATCATGTGGTTGAAAGAGCTCTGAAGGAGCGATACCTAATAGGGCAGTCCGTT
>CADCIQ010000085.1 GCA_902801425.1 uncultured Bacteroidales bacterium
ACCATGAGTTTTTGAGACTACAGAGGGCCCAGAAGGAAAATGTATAGTGAATTAAAATTTATTAACAAAATATATTTGGAAAAATCTATAGGAAGCGGAGGTACATCCTTCCTATCACTTCTTCTGAGTCTTCATAGTGTTGAAGTTCCATTGCAGATGCAGCATGGCATAACGAGGAAGTGTGTTGGTTACGTTCTCATATCGTCCCTGCGCATTGATGTAGATATTGGTGTTGGTGAGCTGATGAAGGATGTCAAACATCTCCAGACGAGCGGTGAGTTTCTTCTTCATAAATGAGCGGGCGATAGAGGCATTCCACACGAGATTATCGGTGTTGAACTCTGCTGACGAATAACCACGACGAGAAAACATCTTGATGTCAGTAGCAAGGGTGATGCCTGTGCGGAATACGCGCCATGTACCATTGAAACCGTATGAGAAGTTCTTGGCATTGATCTCATTGAAACCTATGCGGTCAGATGTACTGTTTCGAAGTTCAATCTTTCCACTGATACCGAGCGAGAGACTGTCGCCTGTACGGTATGTAAGAGATAGATTATCTGTCCAGTTCTTGTTGTGAACCTTGCTAAGCTGCGAATCCGTCTGTCCAACCACAGAGACCATATCCACACTCTGAGAAAAGCCATAGCTGAGGTTGTTGTAAAGATTGAAACACTTCTCCTTGCCGAAGTCCATACCGGCTCCCCAGTTAGCATTCCACGACCAGTTTCCATTCACATTCACCGGCTTGTAGGTTCGAGCGCCAGTAGAATTATCCACAGTATAACCTTGCGAAACGGCATTCTGCGTAGCGTTGATATTACCACCAATATTCGTCCAAACGGTTATGGAGTCTCCACCATGCTCCCAACGCTTGTCCGCATTGAACCTAAGATTTTCAGACCATGAAAGTTTCAGGTCAGGATTGCCAAGACGCTTGCTAAGCGGGTCGCTATCATTTACCACATCAATCATATTTGATATGTTAGGCAGCCTCTGGCTAATATCCCATTGCGCATTGAAGCCAATATTCTTCTTTCGGTGACGGAAATATGTATAACTTGTAACATTAAACAAATTGTTATTACGATCCTTACGCGCCTCAAGCTGCTGACTGTGGTAGTCATATCGCTGATACGAATGTGTTAATTGCATTGCAATGTATGAATAGAAGTTGATGCTATCGTTATAATTCTGATAAGAAGTATTGAGATTCGCAAGATATTTCTTGGTCATATCAGTACTGCGATAGCTATTCTTCGCATCAATGGCAGTAAACTCCAAATCATAGTTGCTCGGTAGTTCGCCCAATGGCTGAACAGAACCAATTCCCCAACCGACAATATTATGAAGATTATAATACTGTTGGTTGTTATTTACATAATTCTGATTATAACTGAGACTAAGACGTAATGAGAGATGCTCGTTTGCAGAATAACTATATCCACCACCAAAGTTGTAATTATAGTTGTGACTTGGCGTTGTGTTGTACTTATTCTGATAAAGATCACTATTCTCTACACGGAAGTAGTTCACATCCTGAATACCATAACTCTTATTCTTACTATTGCCATAGGAGCCCGTAGCATATAGTTCAATATAGTCACCAGATTCAAGTTTGAACTCCACATTTATGTTCTCATTTAGACTTAACGACTTATAAGTTCCCATCGATGTATCCTTACGACGATTGATTAGCTGTTTCTGAAGCGTAGGATTTAACTGCGTGGCAAAAGCTGAGTCAAGGCTCTCCTGTACACTTCCCCATCGATCATAGTTCACATCAGAGAGTATGCTACGAGAAGTATAGTCGTTATTGTTCTCATTATAGCGAATACCAGTCCAGCTATACAACCAGAATGGCTTACGAATATAGAACATATTACGTAATTCCAACCCCTTACTATGGGCGAGACGGTTACTCATTGAGCGAGAGAAGTTGTTTCCTGTGCTAAGGAATTGCTCTGCATTCTGTGTGTTCTCATCCACAGACTTATCCCATGAGAACTCCACATTGCCTTGCTCTTCCCAGCGTCCTTCCTTCTCTGTAATCTGAAGGTCTATACCAGCCTTACGGGTAGTGCGTGAACCTTCAGGCTGATTGGCAGGATCCCAGTCGCCATCGCGACCCGGCTTGCGGTTCTCGTTCACGTTGTTGGCATTGGCATATACAGAGAGACGGGAGCAATCGGTATAGCGAAGTGCGAAGAGGCGCGCCATGTAGCGGTCTTCCGTACCTCCTGCCACCTCTACATTGCCTAAGAATCCCTTGTTATACTGACGCTTGAGCTGCACATCCATGGTGAAGGTCTTTTCTTCTTGTTCACGACCTGCCCATTTACTTTTCTCCGAGCTTTTATGATACACCTGTATATTCTTTACGGTAAAGCTTGGAAGGTTCTCAAGCATCACCTTCTTATTGCCCTTGAAAAAGTCCTTACCATTGAGGGTAAGTTCCTCTACCTTCTCGCCATTTACGGTTATCTCGCCATCGCTACTGAGTTTTGCACCAGGCAACTGACGAACGAGGGCATCGAGCATACTGCCTTCCTCAAGAGGGAAGGCATCGGCATTATAGATAATGGTATCGCCATGCTGAACCATCTTGATCTTGGTGGCCTTGACAACCACCTCATCGAGCATGACGCTATCGGGAACACCCACTTTCATAGGACGCATATATATGACAGGCAACTCGAACCAACGGTTACGAGCCACCTTCTTTATTTCATAGTCAATGGTGTTGGGATAGTAGCCTGGTGCCTTTGCCTTGAGGATATATTTACCCGCAGCGGAATCGGCAGGAACCTTGAGCTCATAATAGGTTTGGTCACGCATATTCCAACGGTTTTTCTCATACTTACGACAGGTCATAGTGTCAATAACAGTACTATCGACACGCATAAGAGTGACAAACACGCTGTCAGGACCCGCCTTCGTCTTAGCATCGATGACGTATCCATAAAGCTCAATTTTCTTCTTTTTCTTTGAATTTTGTCCGTAAGAGATAGATACTGATGTGAACAACGCAATCAGGATTACCAACAGATACTTAGTCTTGTTTAGTGAAGTCATTATATGTTTTAGTTATTTTTGATATACCAGTCAAAATAGTTTTACACAGTTCAACGATTTTAGGTCATGTAATTGTGACTCTTTTCTATTTTTGTGGATATAATCTTAGTCGAGGGTTAGTTTCTTTTCTTCATGTAAGCGCGAAGGCATAGGCTTGATTGATTTCTCCCCTATCCCTTCGCGTATGCTATGTAAATTCTTACAAGTTGCCTCTTTCCTTGTCGAGGTAATACTTATATGTACCAACAGTAAGCTCATCACATGCTGGCTCATCGCATACCACGATTGAGTGTGGATGCATCTGGAGCATTGAAGCCGTCCACTTGTGGCTTATCTCACCATCGATGATGTGCTTGAGGGCACGTGCCTTGTGGTGACCATTACAAACGAGGAGGACTTCCTTTGCTGCCATAACGGTACCGATACCTACGGTAAGTGCCTGTGATGGAACAAGGCTGAGATCACCATCGAAGAAACGTGAATTAGCAATGATAGTATCAGTTGTAAGGGTCTTGATGCGTGTCTTTGAAGAGAGAGAAGAGCCCGGCTCATTGAAGGCAAGGTGACCGTCAGGACCTACACCACCCATGAAGAGGTCGATGCCACCAGCAGTCTCGATTGCAGCCTCGTAAGCCTCGCATTCTGCAACGAGATCCTTTGCGTTTCCGTTGAGGATGTGCACGTTCTCTTTCTTGATATCGATATGAGAGAAGAAGTTTGTCCACATGAATGAATGGTAGCTCTCTGGATGATCCTCTGGAAGGTTTACATACTCATCCATATTGAATGTAATGACATTCTGGAAAGAGATTTCGCCTGCCTTGTAGAGATTGATAAGCTCTCTGTAAAGACCAAGTGGCGAAGAGCCTGTAGGACAGCCCAACTTGAAAGGCTTTTCCGCAGTTGGCTTTGCCTCAATGATACGTTTTGCAACATAGTTTGCTGCCCACTTCGACATTTTGTCGTAGTCT
This sequence comes from uncultured Bacteroidales bacterium, assembly GCA_902801425.1. Taxonomy (GTDB): domain Bacteria; phylum Bacteroidota; class Bacteroidia; order Bacteroidales; family Bacteroidaceae; genus Prevotella. The sequence goes on from CADCIQ010000085.1 coordinate 4,047, forward strand.
GGTTCAATAATTACTCGCATACTTTTCTTGTTATTGGTTGTTTAAGTTTTAGCGCCTGAAGACCTGCTACCAAAAAGTGCAAAAGGAGGGGTTTCCTCAGACTATATTATTATATGTATCTATTCTTCAAACGTGATTTAAAGCTCAATATTGCAAGCCTGAACGTCTCGTTCACCGTCCTCATCAAGAGCAGCATTCCATTCAGCCTCTGCCTTCTCACCTTCGGCTATGAGAGTAGCCTTATCGGAAAGGTCAAAATGGGCAGCAGCCCAGTTGTATTCATACTGTGCAATAAACGGCTCTACATCCTCGAATGTCTTGCCAGCCTCAAGTGCAGCGTACATCTCAGCCTTTGGCACAAGCATTCCACCGAAATCAGTCCATTCACCAGTACCCTCACTCTTTGCTGTAAGACCTTCGCTTGACTTTAACACCTGTGCAAGATACATCTTCACAGCCTGATTATAGAGTGCTATGCCACGCTCGATATGCTTTGGCGAAATAATACATTTCTTATACTCCGTAGCACCCTCGCTCTGCATACGCTGGAGAACTTCGATAGCTTTCAGGATTGAAGCGATTGTATAAGGACTGAGCATTGAGAAATTGAGAAGGTCACGCCGGGTTGCCTTACCTTCAGTTCGCTTGTCGCGCTTCGGCCATTTTAGAGCATCACGACGAGTACCTACGCTTCGGAATGCCTGAGCAGGGATGATATGCGTCTGTCCGTCCCTACCTTCTGTGATAAGCGAGAATGGAAGTTCACGAAGATCCTGATGACCTACATGATGCATAATGACGGTGCTGAATGCGCCTATCTGCATTGGCCAATACACATAGCTGCTGCTACCAAGTTTTGCGCCACGAAGGAGTTGTCCGTACTTGTTCGGTCCCATCTTATATGAATGGTTGCTCTGGTTGCTTCCAGAACCTGCATTGAAGAAACTTGTCATACAGGCAATCATAAGCGTTGCCTTATGGTGGCTTACGCTATAAGGACCGGCAAAATAAGCACATGCCTCTCCATTCTCGAAATGACAATTTGCGAAGAATAGAGACTGGGTTGCTGAATACATACGCCCGATATGACAACCTTGTCCTACAAAGCAATTATCAAGCTGAGCAGCATCAGTAACATGACTATCAGAACCCACAATTACGTGCTCCATAATCACGTTAGCCCCTACTCCACTTGGTGCTTCTGGCAAAGAATTGATACTTACATCAACAAGACGAGTTGCTCCGATAACATGAGCCTTAGGACCTATATGAACATCTACCAGCTGAAGACAATTCTTCACTATAGCCCCTTCTTCTATGATACTTCCGTCTGACTCTATCTGCTTGGCATAGTCGAGTGCCTTCTTCTGAAGTGCCTTTACAAGTTCTGGATGTGCGCTTGCTTCTTGCACCTCAAAAGCCGCCTCCATACTGGTAAGATTATCGTGAAGAATGACTTCAAGTCCACCATCTTCTTTCAGTATTCCAACCTCTGTGCCATTGGCAAAAGAAGTCTTGCCACTTGTTCCGAGGTCACAGATATCAGTAAGAGTTATACCAGATGAAAGATATACCTTACCAGTGAAATTCACATTTCTAATATTATAGCTTGAAAAATCGGTTGTCACAAGGACATCCTGCCAACTAAAAGCCGTAGAACCTGCAGATTGCAGATTCTCTATTTCGTCCTTAGTTAGATTTCGATATTGCTTATGCATATTATTCTATTTAGGTTTTTGCAAAGGTACAATAAATATCTTAAATCTTAAAATATTTATCAATTAGTTCTTTCCTTTTTTGCTTTTTTAACAGATTAGAGTTTTCCTTTATTATGCATTCGCTCTTCCTTCGCTTTACCTTCTCTTCCTTCGCTAAAATTCCGAACCTGGCTCGATGCAAATCCGTTCCTAATCCCATTCTATATGGGAGGTTCACCGAGTTTGGTTGGGAGGAACATAGGACTTACAAGGGAACAACATAGGATTTTCTCGGAAACATTGAGGAAATAAAAAACGCATCCCCAAAGAAAGAGATGCGCTTTATATATTGTATTAAATTGGTCTATGTTCAGCTCTCATACGAGCAGCAGTCTTTGGCTTACCCTTTGCACAGACATTGAAAATCTGATCTCCGATATTATATGTCAAATCAGAATCCATCATATAGAGAGCATACTTCATAGCACTTTCATACTCCTTATTGTAGAAGTGGTACATACCAATATACTGAGCCGCAATAGCCCAATACTGCTCATCATAAGAATCACGATTAAGGTTAGCAGCCTCAAGATTGAACAACTTGGTAAACTGACTAAGAGCCTTACCACTTCCTGGATTTTCCTCAGTTTCAGAAAGTACAGACGCATGGTTGTAATAGATCTTACAAACAGTAGGGTCTGTAGGGAACTCCTGCTCAATCTTGGTGAACAACTCCAACAACTCACGTTGCGCAATACTCTTCTCGGAAGAATCTGCTGCCTTTTGGAACTTCGCGAAAATAATTTCAGTCTGGTACAACCAATCATCGATTGTCACATCATTAGGGTTCTTCTTACTCATCTGATACTGACGAATATGAAGTGCTTGGTCATAACTGCCTTTTGCTATTAAAGCATTTACAATCTTCTTTATATCACCAGACATTTGATTATACTGAGCTGAAGCAAGCTCACGTTGTCCCATCGTAACTCCTAAATCCTGTGAAAGATCAAGACCTGTCTCAAGACCTTTTTCCATTATATCAACAGCGTTATCCAATCCTGCATTACCTGTGGCAAGACTATCTGACACTTCCATAGAGAAGAGAGAGAGAGCATGATAACGATAGTCGTATGGCATGTAATGGTAATGAAGCTTTGCTGTATCCGCACTCTGGAAAAGCAAATTCGCATTCTTTATAGCATCCTCATAACGCTCTAAACCATAGTTAGCAGCCAACATGAGACTCAAGAATCTTGGATCTGTAACCTCCTGCTCATGTGCAAAATTGGCAACATTAACTATCTTCTCACGATAGAAATTCTTCTCATCCTTCTCCTTCGACCAGTCAACCGCAAAGTCCAAAGCATTACAATAGGCATAAAGCTCATCAAGCGAGAGATTCTCATTTCCCTGTTCCTCGTAAGTGGCAAGACCTTTCTTGAGGAGATTCAACTTTGTACCTAAAGTATCCTGTGGAGCTTTCCTTGCTACACTAACCTGAAGAGCAGCGATAGTTCCACCGATTTTAAGGTCAGGACGCTGATCACGAAGAACAAGGAACTGCTTCAATACCCCCTCTGGGTCTTCTGATGATTTCAAGTAAGCATAATAATCGTATGACTCTGGATAGAGTGGATTGACTTCTATAGCCTTCTGGAAATAAATAAGGGCAGTGTCTCTATATGCAGAATCACCATAGTGCTCGAACTTATACTGACAATGCTTACCAAGAAGAACGTATGAAGGCGCGAAATCTGGCTGAATCTCAAGAGCCTGCATTGCATACTTCTTTGTCTTATCAAAATCCTGATTCATATTGTATGCCTCCGCAATACCAAGAAGAACCGTTGGATTCTTACGGTTTGCAAACGCAATACGATATGCAAGTGTGTCAGCATAGACAGCAAACTCTCTGATAGTCTCAGCAAGTGCACCTGTAAGTGCCTTCACATCAGTTTGCGCATTAGCAGGAGCTGCAAAAGCTCCGAGCGCAAAGATTGAAAGGATGATATGTCTGAAAAATTTCATTCTATTATGCATCTAAAGGTTTATCTAAGAGTATAATGAACACCCAAGTTAATAGTCTGCATCAGAGTTGTCTTACCAAGGAAGTGATGCTGACCGCCACGATTCAATACGTAGATTGTTGGCTGACAGAATGCAGCGAGACGATCAGCAATCTTACGAGAGATACGAATACCTGCATGTACACCAATGCTTACATCTTTTGCACGAAAATCTGTATCAAGATTTCTAAGTTTGTCAGCATTCTGGAAATATACAGTAGGACCAATGAAAGCATCATACTCCGTGGTACGTGGACGGAAACCACCCATAAGAGTGGTAAGATTTGCATTGAAACTTGCAGAAAGAAGACCCAAATTTACAACTCTTGCTGACTGCATATCACTTCGACCTACGAGCTCATACGTCAAACGACCAGCAAAGTATTCCGAAATACGATATTCACCGAAAATCATACCCTGACCACCTGTAATGAATCCTTTAGACCCCACAGCTCTAGAGCTATGACCACGATAACTATGGAACATATTGATACCACCAGCAATACCGAAACGCATACGAGATGAAAGCCAAGGCTTGAAATCGTACATGGCACTGATATCACGCATCTCACGATACTTCTCTGTACGAAGGTTCATACCAAAACCGAGTTTAATAGAGTGGCGTCCCTGACTGTTGTCATCAAATACCCATGACTCGAATGTTGGATCCTGTGGTCTTGTTGAACTTGCTTGTGAATAGAGATACTCAATAAATACATTCACATCATCACTGAGTTTAAGCCAAGGATGAATACCGAAATTCAGACTAGTGATGTTCTGTTTTAAGATGCCAAAACTATCATCGACCATCTTCTTGTCGATATAAGCAGAAGACATGTATCTGTGCATACGCTTCTGTCCCATACCAATACCAACAAAGCCATAAACACCCCACGGATCGTCCCAAGTAAATCTCTTGAAGAATCCCATTGGATTTACGAGAAGATCAACCCTACCACCAAGGTAGTTCTCATTGAAGAATTCAGTTCCTGTTTTTAGTGGTGTATCTCCCTTATTGCTGCCCCATTCATAGTAGCCCCACTCGGTTGAGCGACGTGTGAGCGTACCTCTGAAACCTGCAACTGGAGCAAACCATTTACCAACAGATATACTGCTCTCATAACCAATACCAAGTTTTGAACCACCTGCATATGGATCCTGATTCTGAGCTGATGTCATACAGATGCCAGATGATGCCTCAATAAAAAGAGGATCACGCCAACGCTCAAGATCAAGCGAATCCTCGAAAGAAGAAAGACGCTTTGCAGGAGCGAGTGCATACTGAACACCGAGATTGAAAGTCTGAAGAGCCTGCCATCCTCCCATTCTTGGAGCTTCACTACCATACTTGACATTCTTTACAAGATACCAAGTAGGCATAAAGAACACAGAGGCCTGATTTGTAAACCTATAGCTCAAACGGAAGTTGAAATTACCTCCAAGTTTAAGATCACTATCAGTGATTGGAAGTTCAGGATTTCCGACTAACGCAGATGCAGTCTCACCAGTCAACCAAGAAGCTGTCAGACCAATACCACCATCAACATCCCACTTACGATATGGATCCACACCACGCACCAGACTTGCAAGATGGAATACAGGTCCAATGTTAAACATCGACATATGTGAAGAATGCTTGATAGCAGAACCACCTTCACTCTTCCTGAGCTGATTTCCTGTAATATCATACAAATTCACATATTCCATACCAATTCTGGTTGAAATATAATGATTGAAACGATACTCACCAAACAATGAGAAACCACTTACGATAGAATTCTTCTGTGCACTCAGATATGGATAATGTGTCTGCTGACGCTGAAGGTAAGAAGCACCCACACCAAGTGTAAGGCGAGAAGCAACATTTGGATAAATAGGTAGTTCTTCAGGAAGATAAGTATCACGATACTTACGAGCCTCACTCGTAACAGTGAAACCTACATTCACATCAATATTATAGCGCTTAGAAAGTTTAGATACTCCCTCGTATCTTGTCACATGTGGTTCAATATAAACCTGAACACCCTTATCTACTCCATACCAACCATGGATACCAGCCTCCAAATTAATAAGATTAGTAGTATGATCAGCTTTAGCTGCCGTATACTTTACAAGGTGACCAGCACTTAAACCACCTACAAGATATGCACCATACTGAGAATTCCAGTCATAGTATTTACCAAATCCAAAAGGATTAACAATACCTTCAACACGAATACCACCCCAAGAATATCGATTTGACATCTGATAACCATCCTTCTGAGACACTTTAGCGTATTCTGCATTACGACCTGTTACACCAATTCGAGCACCAAAAGCAGGTGAGAACCACTTACCAACAGCAACAGCAGTATTATGACCACGATGACCAAAAGATGCACCTGTCTGGAAATCTATGAAATAAGGATTCTGCCAAACACGCAGTTTCTCAACATCTGTCAAACCTGCATAATGCCATGAACTACGGATACGATTCCATGCCTCCGGACTATTATGGTCACGAAGATAATAAGAATATGTACCACGAACACCATAATACAAGTCATACTTGTGCCAGTTTCGTTTTGAGGAATTATCTATCTGGTCAGAAGCGACACCAACATAGGGCTCTATAGAAAGATAACTCCTAGGACCACCATAAATACCAAGAGAAAGACCGAAATGTGCATTTAGAGAAAATTTTGCACCCTTCATTTCCTCAGAAAACCAGTCAGTTATAGCATCAGAAGACTTAGTAAGACCGAAACCAATACCACCGAATGCACTGATATTTACAGGACGTTGCGGATTATAACCAGCAAAATAAGTTGACAAGTTATACATATAGTCAATGTTACCATTAACCATATAAAATCTCTGAGCATTAGCTTTACCACCAAAAGAACGCAATGCATTCTCTACATTTATGTAGAAACGAGCACTACTCAAAGGATTAAAATTCTTACCAACACCAATGTGAGCATTTTCCATTGTGTTAAGACGGAATCCTTCTATTCCTCCTATTCTCTGCAAACCAAAACCACCCATTAAGTAGAAATGATCCCAAAAGCTCTTGCTTGTAAAAGTATCACCAGAAGGCAAGAAACGATTCTCAATGATATAGTCGTGAGCATTGAGTTGTCCTTCCTGCTGAGCACGGTTAATTTTGCTCAACTTTGTGACATCCTTACTAGCAATGAATTCCTCCTCATCAATGTCAACTGTGTCGTTGGCAGCAGTATATGCATCTCTAGAGGATAGAGATGTCTTTGCTACCGCATTCACTGCGGTGCAACTTAACAGCATAGCTGCCAAAGATATGATATATGTTGTCTTATTCATTTTCTTAATAAAGCTGGTTATATATCAGCGATTTCGTAGTTTCCTGATTTATTTGACGATTTAATTTCCTTGCTCTGTCTTAGTTTCAGCATTATCCTGCACAGCCTGCTGACCAGCATTAGGATCTGCCGCATTTGCAGTCTGATCAAGATTGAGATCAACACTCAAATCGTCATCATCACCTCCACTAATAGAAATATCCTCTTCATTCTCGGACGACTTTCCATCTTCTGATATTACAACGAGATTAGCAAAGCGTTGCTCATACTTCTGGTAATCCTTCTTCTTGTAAAGATAGAGTTTTCGAAGATCATCACTAACCTGACCATCATTAAAGTAATAATACTTATAACTTGGCTCCAACTTGAAAGCATGATGGAAGTATGCAAGATAATCAGGAATATAGTTTGGGCGAGCTACCTTTGTCCCCTTGAAGGCCTCTGCACGAGCAGCAATAATACCCTTCATATACCACTTCTTCGCATTACTGTCCTCCATTGCATTTACAAGGGAGTCAATACGCTGCTGAGTAAGACCCAACTGCTTAATTGTCATCAACTCAAGAGCTGCCTCTGTAAAGAATACAGCGTGGTTATCTTTATGAGACGAAAGAACCTCTTCCATTTCCTGAAGATATGAATTTGTCTCAGAAGGAGACATCTGCTTTGTCACACACTTCATGAAACGATCCTTGAAACTGATAAACATACGAAGCTTAGCAACCTTTGGATCATTCTGCTCTGATGCCTTACCAAACCAGAAGTTCATATAACTCTGAGCACTATCACGTTCATCCTTCATATAATAGGTAAGAATCTGATTAATAAGAATCTCACGACGGTTTTTCTGAGCCACATCAGTATTACGAGCAGGTCTGCCCTGTACTCGTGAACTACGAGGATTAATGAAAGGACGAAGGATAGAAAGATCAGGAGCACCTTCCCTCATCTTAAGAATAGCCATTCTGTTAGCGCAATACATAGCGAACTTCACATTCTCATAACCTAAGTCTTTAGTTACCTGACGATATGCAAGACGGGTAATGATATCCTGATCTTCCTTATCTTCAATAACATCAAAGAGGTTATAGTAGTCACCATCAGAAAGGTGAGCCTTACCATCAATAAGATCCTGCTTATTAGCATAATAGAAAGCTGCTACCTCAGCACCATTCATGATATGCTTACGCTCATAACGATAAGTACAACGCACCATTCATGATATGCTTACGCTCATAACGATAAGTACAACGCATTCTACGCATTGACTCAAGGATAGGTACGATATGTGTATCATAGAATGGTAGAATCCTAATAGTTCCCTCGCCTGAAGGAATTACAGCACGAAGAGAGTCTGCCTTATCCTTGTTTCCTTCTTCATCAAGTTGCTTCGCTACATCGTCCCAACTATATACTCTTGGAGCCTGCTTTGAAAAATGTACTTCAGCCTTACCTAGACCATTACGAAGAATATTATAAGCAACATCAAGACGACCAGCAGCAAGCTTACGGTTTGCCTCAAAACCACCATCTGGAGAAGCAGTAGCCTCAATTGACACCTGCATCAAAAGGTCGCCATAAGATTTCAACTCCTCAATGAACATATCACGGATAGAATCATTCTGGGCATCCGGGATAAGAACCGACTTACCGACTTGGAAACGAAGCTTAATATCCTGATTCTTGGTCTCAAAGTTCTCATCTGCCTGAGTTGCGAACTCGTCAAGATCCATATCAGCCTGTGAAACTGCAAGATTAAGGAACTTATAGTAATTCTTCTTTGTACAAGAAGATGTACTTGCCCAATCGTTCAGATAAATATGATGATAGTCAGCTACCTCAAGAAGATATGGGAACTTATAATCCTTGCTTGGAGTACGTTTCTTATATATTACGGTAGTATCAATATCTACACGATTATTAACATTAAGGATGATATTACTAGAATAGTAATCCTTCAACTTATCGTTCTTACGATAGTTGTAACCCATACGACGATCCTGAAGGTCATGGTACTCACCACCTTCATAACAAAGTCCCTTTACAAAATCAACGGTATCACCAGTCTCACATTCAACCGCATAAGGCTGAATAATAAGACGTGAATCACCAGCAACAGTACCTGCAGGAAGATGCACAACAATAGGAATATAGCAATGCACGCCATCATCAAGGGCAGGAGCAGCAACAAGACTCAAAGTGTCACGGCTTTGTCCCTGTACTTCAACGTTACCAAGTGTATGATTTCCCTTAAAGTCAATTTTCTTCTCCTCTACATGAACATACTCCGTCTTCCCAGCAACAGTCTCTATCACGATGAAGTCAGCTCCATCAGAAGTAAGGTCATCGTCTGGATCGAAAGAAGTTATGAGCAATGCCATTCCTGGGTACAACACACGAACATTGAAAGTTCCATTAGGCTTTGACTTCTTAAAGGTAAGCTTATGTTTAGTAACAGCCTCATCAAATGCAAGAGGATTTGTACCATTTGAAATCTCAGGCATAGTTGCCTCAAGAATAGCCTTTATATCATTAGCCTTTTTCGTTGTTTTGAAGAGGGCATAACGAAGAGGCTTGGTGGTAATTTCATCACCAGTCTTGAACTGCACCTTGACACTAGCAGTAAATGGCTCATCGCCCTGTGCCATAAGCGTATTACTTACGACAAAAAGCAACATTGTCAAAAGGATATATAATTTCTTCATCATTCTTATATCTGCAACTATTCTGACAGACGACTATTATTGATTATACGAAATATATCTGTAATTTGTTTACTTGAAAACGTATGAGATTGAAAGACCTATTCGAGTTGGAAGCAGATAGTATCCATGAGCATTTGCCTTGGTGATACCATACTCCCTTGAGTCATCATCATAATGAGAGTTAACCAAGTTCTCCTTCTGGTTATAATAGACAGCACCATAACCAGCATGGAAATCAAGACTAAGGCGACGGGTAATGTTATATACATAACCGAATGTCAGTCCACCACCGACAGCATCACCTCTATAATTCTTATTTTTCCATTCAATATTATAACGTCCACCAATTGCACCAATACCCATGAATATTCCATGCACAGGTCGATGAGAAAGGTAGTAACGGAATTCAGGCTGAATGACTGTCGCCTCAATATTCTTACCCAATCCCTTCCAAGCATAAATGAAATTCACGCCAAAAGAGGTTTTGTTGCCTGTTACAATTTCCATACCAAGAGATGGAGCCATACAAGCGTCCATTGCAAGGTCTGTATTTACAGCTACCATCTGAGCCTTTACGCTCAATGATACAACAATAGCACATACTATAGAGAGTATTCTTTTCATTCCTTCTACCTAATTAAAATGTAATATCTCCAAGCTTAATGATACGACGATTTACCCCTTTATCATCTTTACCATCAACTACAGTGTAGTTAACAGTTTTCTTCTCAGGAGCAGTTGACTTATCCGCATTCAAGTAGCGTACATAAATATTTGCGGTACCACGTGTCGGAACACCAAGCACAACAAAAGAACTTTTCAATTCCTTCGTTCCACCCCTCTTTACACCACTATAGGTAAGTAGTCCCTTCATTTTTTTTCCTCCAACGACAGAACCATTTGGACGCTTTTTTGCTATGATATCACATATCTCCACATAAATCTTATCAATATATTTGTCACTTGCTGTTACAGAACCAGAGATAAGATAATCTGTTGTAAGCGTATAAGGTTTTTCAGTCGTAACACTGACATTCTGTCCGAACTCAGCATCTACCAACATTGTAGAATCACCACGAAGAACACCTCCACGGAGTCTTACATAATCACCAGAAAGAGCATTCTTAACACCTTCATCTGTGATATTAGCCAAATCATCTTTCTTATGCGCAATTCTAACATCTCCATAATAGAGACTATCAATTGGAAGTTTTTTGAGATCCAAATTCTCGTAGTCAAAATCAGCTTCATCCCTATTAACCACATAGAACTTATACTGACCGACAGGAACTATTGCCTTATTGTCTCCACCGAAATGATAAGAGAGGACTCTATCATACCCTCCCATTGTATTTGTAACAAAAACAATGGGGGTAAGCTGCCAATCTGAATGCAGATTCAACGTTATCGTTGTATTCTTCTTCTGCTCTTCATACTCATCCTCAGAGAGAGCATCTACCTGCGAGCACGAAGCGAAAGAAGCTGAAATAACAGCTACCGAAAGTAAACTTTTAAGTATCTTATTCATTTTGCCGTTCTCAATTATTTGTTATTCTTTGCAGCCTTGGCAGCAGCTTTCGCTTCTGCCTCAGCCTTCTTCTTTGCTTCCTTTTCTGCCTTAGCGGCTTCTTTAGCAGCTTCCTTCTCAGCCTTAGCCTTAGCCTTAGCCTCCTCCTGAGCTCTCTTCTTTGCGTCACGCTCAGCCTTAGCAGCTTCTGCCTTAGAAGCTGCATCATCGTCATCATCTACGTCATCACTGCTACTATAATCATCGTCTTCTTCACCATTAAGAACACGACTCTGTTTCTTCAACTGCTGAGCACGTTTCTTCTTGGCTTCCTTCTCCTGCCTATCGAGAGTACGCTGCCATTCCTTCTGGTTGGCAATACGTTCTTTCTCCTTAGCAGCTTCCTTAGCCTCACGTTCCTTCTGGAGAGCCTTCTGCTCAGCATCGTACCTTCTCTGTTCAGCATAAGCCTCATTCATACGCTTACGCTTCTCTTCCTCGTACTTTCTGTTTTCCTCAGCCATCTGCTTCTCGATCTTACGCTCCTCAGCAGCATTTTGCTTCAAGAGAGCCTTCTCCTCAGCATCAAGCTTCTTCTCAAGCTTACGTTCCTCAGCCTCCTTTCTCTTATCAGCCTCCATCTGAGCACGAACCTGCTCCTCGACCTTACGAGCATTAGCCTTATCTACGAGAGCAATACTATCTTCCTTAGCCTTCTGCTCCTGAGCCTTGATACGCTCTTCACGCTGTCTCTCGCGAGCCTGCTCCTGAACCTTACGAGCCTGTTCCTCACGAGCCTTGTCAGCCTTACGCTTCATATCACGGGTATCAGCAAGCTTCTGGTCAAGAATACTCTCATGATTCCTCATATTTATAATAAGGAGAGAATCGTACTTATTCTGATAGAAACGATATATCTTCAGATAGTCCTGATCTCGCTTACGCAACTCCGCACGATAATCGAGGTCTGCAAGTACCTTTTCCTGATACTTCAGATCCACGTCATATCTCCAACGATATTTATTATAGATGTTAGCCTCTCTACCAAGACGATAGACAAGACCGACACGAGCCTCAGTCAAAATAGGGTATGGAACAAGCTTCAAGCCTGTTTTTTCTCTGACTGTATAATATTTAGAGTTCTGACTGTCATAGCTATACTTCTCATAATCAGTAAGACAGAAACCTGCGCTGAAACCGAAATCGAGGTCAACGCTCTTTCCACTCTGGAATATATAAAGAGGACGAATTATACCATATTGGAAGCCCAAGGTATATGCCTGTCCCTGCATACCTTCCTTACCGAAAAGGAAAGAATAGTCATCATACGCAAGATAGGCTCCACGATACCAAGTAGTACGAGGATGCCTTGGACGACGACGACGACCAGAGAAAATCTTTTCATAGGTATGACGATGCGGACCAAGCTCATTGGAAGTCTTACGGGTACGCCAATAGTTACGGAATTCAGCACGAACCTCGAATAAGTTATACACAACACCTGGATCAAAGGTATGCCGTGTATCCCAGTTCCCCCTAACATTAAGTCCAATAGCATTACGGCTCCAATTGTACTTGCCAAGATCAAACTCGATGCCGACGTTAGCCAACAGCATCATCCAATCAATACCATTCGTACGAAGGGAAACACGATCGCTAAATGAAAGCGAATCGAGCTTATGATCATCTGCCATCTTCTTTTGCGCAAATACGCACGAAGACGAAGCCAGCATCATAAGCAGCACGCAATATTTCAGCCCTTTTAAATTCACTGTTTTAATCAAAACTTTAATATATAACATTTTTTAACCCCAAACATGTCTTCCACACATAGGAGCTTTCTTACTTTCTCTTTATCTCCTAACTGATTGAAATCATGGAAGTTAACCACAACCCCACTAACAAAATCAGCACAAAGACCCTAAAACTGACTGCAAAGTTAAATATTTTTAATTGATTATGCAAACAAATTCTCAACTTTTATATTTTTTTTAACATATCAATTGATATTAAATAAGTTTATTTAAGAAAACGCAAAACAGCAATAATTCCTGCATACTTTCGTAGAAAGTAAAGCTTTACTTCCCTCGTTACCCTCTTCAGCGAAAAAGAGGCGATCGGACTTACAACGGACTTACAGCGGACTTACAACGGAACTACAGCGAAGCCACAAAAGCCATAACATAGCCATCTTAACGAGCACAAAAGGCTAAAACGCTATTTCCGCAGGATTTTACTACCATTTACAATCATAATTCCATTATAGCTCTCGTTAACAAGTTGCCCCTGGAGATTGTATCTCTTAGCAGCTTCTACATTCTTGGCTTTAACGACTTCAGCATTTCCTATCCTTGTAGAATATCCCGCGGTTGTCTTTGGATGATACACACCACTTGAATAGTAATAGTCTCCAGCTGTAACCGTAAACCACACATACCGGCTTCCGCCATCCGCTGTTGGAGTGTATTTGCCGTCAACTGACAATGTATTTGAAGGAATCGTCTTGTCAAAATCCTCATAACACTCATATTTCACATCTACCCCTTCCAACAATGGGGCATCTTCTGCAAGAGTACCCGACAAGTAATTCTTTACTACGTTATAAGCATTAACAATTGCAGACTTTGAAGCATTCTTGAAAGCCCAGACAGGCACACCACCATTACTTACGCAACTTATGCAAACAGCAGGCATATCCGTAAGACCATCTATATTCTGTTCAGCCACCACACCATAATAGGTAACACCAGAAATCACCATCTTGATATAAGACTTTCCTTCCTGAGTGAACTCCCACGTACCAGTCTTTTCTCCAGAAATTCTTCCATCGTCTGAAAGAACCACAGACACAGGCGTAGCCTCTGCATAGTTCTTGTGATTTAGCTTATACGGATGAATCATCAACTGATAGGTTCCGGCAATCTCCTCATTTGAGTAAAGACGAGATGACTCAATCTGCGCCTGCGTTGTTTTCATTCCTGTATATCTGAAAGGAGAGGCAACAAGCCAGCCAAACTCATTCTGGAACAACTGACGAACACGCACCTGATGATGAATAGTACTATTATTAAACTTTGTATGATACACAACAAAAGCATTACCATCAGCATCCACACAAGCGGAGTTATGCCCTTCAGCACACTCCCCTACCATCATAGTTCCCCAGTTGTTGAAAGCTCCCAAGAGTTTCATACCCTTATTAGTCGTAGCACTTGGGCCAAAGTTCAACTGATAGTTATTGAAAGTAGCAACATTTCCCGAAGCATCCTTATAAGGACCTGTCGGAGAAGAAGAGCGGAACACGCGCATCTCATAGCCTCCGTCCGGCGCATAGCCTCCATAACTCATAAAAAGGTAATAGTATTTTCCTATATGCTGAATATACGGACCTTCACCCGACACATAATATCCTCCGGCAATCTTCTTCCCGAAATACTGGTCAGAAGTAGCGTTTGCATCAAGAGTTGTTCCCGTATAAGTATAGGTATAGTCACGAAGTCCCGTATTTTTATCAAGCTTCAGCATAAAGATACCTCCCGACCATGATCCATAGGCAAGCCAGAGTTCACCGTCCTCGCCATAAAAAGAACATGGATCTATGCAGTTAGGATAGTATGTTCCCCACTTGCTACCTGCACTCGAGAAACGAGTAGGAAGAGCATTCGAGCCTGTCACTATGTGCATATCAGTCTTGGCTACATCCACCTTCTTACCTGAATAAGAAACATTATTGAATCCTCCGAACACAATAGGAGCCTCATACTTGAAAGGTCCATTAGGACTATCTGCCGTAAGAAGCACTATGACAGATGCCCAGTTATCCCCATTAAGCGAAAGATACATGCACCACTTCTTCATCTGCTCATTATATATAATGTCAGGCGCCCACATATCCCCTGATATCCACTCAGCAGCTTTAGGAGCATAGATAGAACAAAAGGCACCTGCATCAAAAGAAGCTAAAGTCTCGGTCACAATCTCCGAACCTCTTTTTACCTGAACCTCATGGGTAGGACATGAAGAGAAAGCTGTCTTGTAGCTCTCACTAAGGAAAGATGAATGCTCATAACCTGTACTAATAGCCGACCAGTTCACCAGGTCTTTCGTCTTTGCCACAGCCATATGCGAACCCATTATATAATAATAGGTATCAGAAGGATTATACACGACCGACGGGTCATGAACCGCTACATTACTATACGACTTAGCCTTCTGCATATTCTGCAGTTGCGTGGACGTCAGTTTTGTCTGTGCGGAAATGACATTCGGCAGCAGAAGTAATGACAATGAGAAAAGCGATAATAATTTCATTCCTTTCTTGAAATTTTATATAATTAGCTAGCATTTTGTTCGGCAAAATTACGATTATTTTTCTATAATCACAAATTTTCCAAGATATTTTTGGAGAAATGCACGTTATTTGAGTTTTTATTACTAAATTTGCAGAAAAGTTATATATACTAACTCTATTATCTATCAAAACAACATGACAAAAAAGAAACTATTCCTAACATCGCTCGCCATGTTCGGCTGTCTCGGCTCTTTTGCACAAAGCAACGAGATGATCATCCAGGCCAAAAAGCCAGGTGCTACTATACAGAGCACCATGTATGGCATTTTCTTTGAGGATATCAACTTTGCTGCTGACGGAGGGCTCTATGCCGAGATGGTAGCAAACCGTTCCTTTGAATATCCAAACAGCTTTGCTTGCTGGGATATTTCCGGCAAGGTTAGTATAAAGGATGACGGTCCATTCAACAAGAACCCTCACTATGTTCGTCTCACCCCCACAGGCTTCAACGACAAGCACACTATGATCGAGAATCATGGATTCTTTGGTATGGGCGTAAAAAAAGACCATGAATATCGCTTCACAGTCTGGGCTCGCTGTCCTGAGGATGGAAAAGCAAAGATATGGGTTGACCTTGTTGACAATGCCACTATGACCGACGACCAGAAGTTAGGTAATGGAGGTATTGATATCAGCGGCAAGGAATGGAAGAAATACACCCTTATCCTCAAGGCAAAGAAAACAATTGACAAGGCTCACCTCCGCGTATGGGGTGATAGCAAGGTCACAACAGACCTTGAGCACATCAGCCTCTTCCCTGTTGATACTTGGAAAGGGCGCGAGAACGGTATGCGCAAGGATCTCGCACAGGCTCTTAACGATATGCAGCCCGGCATCTTCCGTTTCCCTGGCGGATGTATAGTCGAGGGTACTGACCTCGCTACACGCTACCAATGGAAGAACACCGTAGGACCAGTAGAGAATCGTCCTCTGAACGAGAACCGCTGGCACTACACCTTCACCACTCGCTATTACCCTAACTACTACCAGAGCTACGGACTTGGTTTCTTCGAGTTCTTCCAGCTCTGCGAGGACTTCGGATGTGACGCTCTTCCAGTCCTCAACTGCGGTATGGCTTGCCAGTATCAGAACCCAGAAAAGACCGACCAGTATGTTGCGCTCGACGACCTTGACCCATACATTCAGGATGCTCTCGACCTTATAGAGTTTGCCAATGGCGATGCAAGCACCACATGGGGTAAGGTACGTGCGGATATGGGACACCCAGAGCCTTTCAACCTAAAGTATATGGGTATCGGAAATGAACAATGGGACTATAAGGACAATCCTGCATTCACCTCTCGTCTGAAGAAGTTCCTTGATGTCCTCAAGGCAAAGCATCCAGAAATCAAGTATATAGGCACAACAGGTCCTGACTCTGAAGGATGGAAATTTGATATGCTTCAGCCAAAGATGAAGGAACTGAAGGTTGACCTCTACGACGAGCATTTCTATCGTAATGAACAATGGTTCACAGACTCAATCAACCGCCATCGCTATGACAAATACGACCGTTCAAAGGGCGCTCCAAAGGTATTCGCAGGAGAATACGCTTGTCACGGTAAGGGCAAGAAGTGGAACCACTTCAACGCAGCGTTGCTTGAAGCTGCCTTTATGACAGGCTATGAGCGTAATGCGGATGTTGTTCAGATGGCTACTTACGCCCCTCTCTTTGCCCATGTAGAGGGCTGGCAATGGCGTCCTGATGCTATCTGGTACGACAACCTTAACTCTTTCAAGACCTGTTCTTACTGGGTACAATATCTCTATGCCCACTATAAAGGCACAAACGTACTCCCACTCACTATGAACAATAAGGTAGTAGCAGGTGATAGCGACCAGAACGGACTATCAGCTTCGGCTGTTATCAACAAGCCAACAGGCGAGATTTATGTCAAGGTTGCAAACATAAGCGATAAAGCCCAGAGCATCAAGCTCAACCTCAAAGGCATCAAGGCACTCACAAGCGGTAAGGTCATAACCCTCCACTCTGACAACCCAATAGCAGAGAACTCTATCCAGAGACCAGACGCTATCCAACCAGTAGAGAAGGACATCGAAGTCTCTAGCTCTACCCTCGACACAGAAGTACCAGCCAAGACCTTCGCTGTGTTTGTACTGAAATAAAGTGAATTCGATGAATTACCACGATCTTATATCCACTGCGTGGAGCTACACAAATTTATCGTTAATTATCGCGAATTTGCCATTAATACT
Source organism: uncultured Bacteroidales bacterium (assembly GCA_902801425.1). Classification (GTDB taxonomy): domain Bacteria; phylum Bacteroidota; class Bacteroidia; order Bacteroidales; family Bacteroidaceae; genus Prevotella. The sequence goes on from CADCIQ010000085.1 coordinate 21,913, forward strand.
TTTCTTTTTAGATAAAAATTCATGGGAATTCACGGACAATTCACGTAGCCAAGCGCAGCGTTTAATTTCGTCTAACTCACGTTAAAGTAATATTTTTCATTAGATACCACAAAGGGTGAACGAATCGTTCACCCTTTGTTTTGCAATTATTAATTTTGCGGAACACGAAAATCATTTCTCAATCTTTACCTCCTTAAACACTTTGAATCGCTCATCATGACGATAGGCATAACCTGTGCCAATAGGAACAAATAGAGTACATTCAGAAATACCATCAAAAGCCCCTTCTTCTATTTTTATATTCTCTGGATGCTCATTGCGAAGATGAAACTCTTTAAGGCTTGAACATCTCTCGAATGCATATTCTCTAATACTTGTCACGCTATCAGGGATTTCGATTGAAGTCAAACCAATACAGTCAGAGAATGCAGACCATCCGATGCTTGTCACGCTATCGGGGATTTCGATTGAAGTCAAACCAATACAGCCTTTAAATGCAAACCCTTCAATCCGTTCCACACTATCCGGGATCTCAAATGATTTTAAATTGATACAGTTCTTGAATACATTATTTCCTATATAATTCACACTATTTGAGAATTCAACAGAAATCAAGGAAGTGCAACCAGCAAAAAGATTACAGTCAAAATAACCATATTCACCATATTCATCATATTCAATGTGTATCACGCTGTCAGGGATTTTAATTGAGGTCAATGAACCACACCCTTCAAACGCTTCCCCCCCAATGCTTGTCACACTATTCGGAATTTCGATTGAAGTCAACCCACTACAGCCTTTAAATGCATACCACCCAATACTTGTCACACTATTTGGGATTTTAATTGAAGTCAAACTACTACAGCCGGCAAACACACCATCCTCGATGCTTACCACACTATTCGGGATTTCTATCGAAGTCAAACCACTACAGTCACGGTATTTGTAAATTACTAAATAACAGCTAAATACATATTAAACGGTAGAGAAGTGATGATCACGTTTTTAAAAAACTACTAAAAGATAAAATTTAACACATTTAACTTTTTGTAACGGGCCGCGAATTCAACTGGCAAGTGCAATCGCACTTTCTATTGTATGAAGTCCTCTTCATCCTCTAGGACGTCCTTTACCATGACGGTGAGGATGTCTGTGC
>CADCIQ010000086.1 GCA_902801425.1 uncultured Bacteroidales bacterium
CGGAAGACGAAAGGCATATTCGCTTATTTTTTTATTACTATTATTATAAGATTGTAAGTCGCATTGTCGGCATTCGTTGTCACTCCGGCTCCCTCTCTACGGGAGAGGGCGGGGGGAGAGGCCGTAACCTTTTATAAATATGAAAATAATCAACCTTGGAGCCAAGAACTCCGTACTCAACAAGTTCATGGCTGAACTTCGTGATGAAAACATCCAGAAGGATCGTATGCGCTTTCGCGAGAACATCAAGCGAATAGGACACATAGAGGCATACGAGGCAAGTAAGTTGCTCGACTACAGCAACAGAACCGTCACTACCCCACTCGCTCCTTGCGAGATGAGCCTATACGATAACGACATCGTACTTGCAACCGTATTCCGTGCAGGATTACCACTACACGAGGCATTCCTTGATGTGTTTGATGAAGCCGGCAACGGTTTCCTCTCTGCATATCGCTATTACTTGGATAAGGAATGCACGAAGATAGGCGTGAAGATTGAATACATGGCAACTCCCGACCTATCTAACAAAACTCTCATTATCGTTGATCCAATGCTTGCAACAGGCGAGAGTATGGAACTGGCTTACAAGGCTTTCTGCACTAAAGGCAGTCCTAAGCGTCTCATCATGGCATGCGTCATTGCAAGCAAGCAAGGTGTTGACCATCTGAAGAAGATTTTCCCTGATGATGATGTCGTTCTTTTCTGTGGAGCTATCGACCCTGTTCTCAATGAGCATAAATACATCGTCCCTGGTCTTGGTGATGCAGGAGATTTGATGTATGGGGAAAAGTTATAGGCCCCCTAACCCCGACCCTTCCCCCGTATGGGGAAGGGAGAAAAAGTTAGTATTTTCAATCATTTTTTTAGCAAACAAAGGTAACTTGCCCCTCGCCCTACGGGAGAGGGTGCCCGAAGGGCGGGTGAGGGGCTTCTATTATGGATCAAAATCTCAACAATCTCTACTCCCTCGACGGCAGACTGCCGATTGCGAAGGCCATACCATTCGGACTTCAGCATGTGCTTGCAATGTTTGTGAGCAACATCACGCCACTAATGATCCTTGCAAATGTAATAGGACTCGAGCAAGGCATCAGTAGTGTATTGATACAGAACTGCATGATTATTGCAGGTATCGGAACTATCATTCAGCTCTACCCTATCTGGCGCATAGGCTCTCGTCTGCCTATCGTTATGGGTATCTCGTTCACATTTCTTTCTATAAGCATCGGAATTGCAAGCACGCAAGGCATGGGGACTCTGATAGGAGCTGTTATAATAGGTGGATTGATAGAAGGCACTCTCGGACTTTTCGTAAAGTACTGGGTAAAGCTCATTCCTCATGTTGTAGCAGCAACGGTAGTAACGGCTATCGGATTCTCGCTTCTCCCTATTGGCGCGAACTCCTTTGCAGGAGGACAAGGTGCTGCTGATTTCGGAAGTACAGACAACTGGATAGTGGGTAGCGTCACCTTACTCGTATGCCTTATCTGCCAGATTCGTGCAAAGGGTTTTATACGCTCATTATCAGTACTTTTCGGGCTCATAGCAGGTTACATCCTTGCCCTCTGCATGGGTATGGTAGATCTCACAGGCATCACAGATCAACCTATCATTTCCCTTCCAAAGTTCCTGCCATTCACACCAGAGTTCAATATTGGTGCAATATTGTCAGTAGCCGCCATTTATCTTGTATCTGCAACAGAGACAATCGGTGATACGAGTGCCCTTTGCAATGGTGCTTTGAAACGTAACCCTCACAAGGTAGAGCTTGGAGCTTCCGTAAGTTGTGACGGCTTTATCAGTTCAATAGCAGGATTGTTCGGATGCACGCCTATCACTTCATTCAGCCAGAACGTAGGACTTGCCTCAATGTCAGGCGTAGTGAACCGTTTCGCCATTGCCACAGGTGCCATAATCATGATTCTTGGTGGAATATTCCCAGGAGTAGGCTATGCCCTAACTACCATCCCACAGGCTGTGCTCGGCGGTTGCACCATTATGATGTTCGGCTCTATTCTCTTCGCAGGCTTCGGAATGATGGCACGATGTGGATTCTCTCAGCGTAACATGGTGATAGTCAGTCTTTCACTAAGTATCGGTTTAGGTTTCACTCAGGCAACAGGAATGTTCAATTCCTTCCCCGAGATCATAAAGACCATATTTGCCGAAAACTGTGTCGCAATAGTCTTTCTCTTGGCTGTATTGCTAAATCTTGTATTGCCGAAAGAGGACACTAAAGATTAGAGTTTAGTGTTTAGTGTTTAGAGTTTAGTGTTTAGAGTAAACAGGTAATTAGTAATTAGTAATTCGTAATTATTCCCATGAATTTCTTAGAAGAAAAAATCCTTGCTGACGGTAGCATCAAGCAAGGAAACATATTAAAGGTAGATAACTTCCTCAATCATCAGATTGACATTGACATAATGCGACAGATAGCGTATGAGTTCAAGCGCAGATTCAAGGGCGAGGAAGTAACGAAGATATTAACCATCGAGGCAAGCGGAATTGCTATTGCCGTACTTCTTGCCGACCTCTATGATGTGCCTGTGGTATTTGCCAAGAAAGGAGAGACTGCTAACTGTACCGATGACAAATACATCTCTCAGGCTTACTCTTTCACTCACAAGAAGATGAACTCAGTCTTTGTCTCAAAGCCTTATATGCTTGCTGACGACAAAGTGCTCATCGTTGACGATTTCCTTGCCGATGGTCAGGCAATGAGTGCCCTCATCGACATTGTTCATCAAGCAGGTGCCACCGTCGTCGGCTGTGGCGTCGCCATTGAGAAAGGTGTTCAGGAAGGTGGCAAGAAACTACGCTCACAAGGCTACCACGTTGAGTCTATTGCCATAGTAGAGGAGATGGATTATGAGAAGGGTACCGTCTCTTTTAGAAAGTAAAAAGCAAAAAGGAAAAAATAAAAAGTAAAAAGGAAAAAGTATGATTACTATTGACGCCAACGTGATGACGCTAAATGTAATCATACTTTTTAATTTTTAATTATTACTTTTTAATTTTTAAACTGCAAGTTATTCACTACACATATCGACTTCTCCTTTGTCTGCGAATTGAATACAAGGAAAAGAGCATGCTTGCCATTGTAGTTCTTTAAGCCAGGAACGGAAACTGAAACGGTAACAGGCTTATTATCAGTCGTAGCCTCAATAGCTATTGTTCCGATTTTCACGCCACCGTCAGTCTCATTAGGACGATCAATATACACATCAATGCTACCGGCAACACCCTCCTTCGTGATATCGAGAAGGAGCTTGAGATTATCCTTGCCGAATGTCTTTCTGAAATTGAAATACTTATAGCCGATAACAGAACCAGAAGTGTTATTCACCATCTCACACTTGTTTATAGACTCATCGTAAGGATTCGTCTTGCCGTCATATTTGATACGGTTGATATTGGTGTGAGAACCATAATAGGTTACATTAGGATATACCTGTACGGCTTGCTTAGGACCTGTGTAATAGCAGGCAATACCAGCCGGATATTTCTTGTATGGATCAAGCCCCTCGGTGCAGAATCCCTCAGAAGTAAACTCTGCCTCTGAAATGCGGACATATCCATCCTTGCCTTCCTGCACCTCTACATTGATAGGCGCAACCATTGCCTGACGAGAATACTCTGATGTTCCTGCCTGACGATGATAGAAAACCCACCACTCGCCGTTTATCTCGCAGATACTACCATGAGTGTTACCGCTTGGGCAAGCCGTTGCCACTACCGTTCCGTCAGAAAGTCTTTCCCTACCACGACCATCAATGATAGTACCACCGTAAGTCCAAGGACCAAGCGGATTATTACTATAGCAATAAGCAAGCGTATAGTTTGTTGTTGGCAACCCGAACTCACCCTCATTGGTGAAACGGCTATAGATAAATACATACTTATCCTTTATCTTACGAATAGAAGAAGCCTCAAAGAAACGGTACAGATGATCCTGTTTATGCCCAGGAATCATATCCTCCACAATCTTTGTACCCGGCTTTACTGTCGCCATTGTCGTTGGGTCAAGCTCTGCTGCAAATGAACGCTCAAAGCCCCAGTAGCCATACACCCTACCGTCATCATCCACAAAGCAAGCAGGATCAAAAGCGAATGGACCTACCGTCTCATCTGCCTTCTCCTTACTCCAGTTTACTGGCACGAAAGGACCGTCAGGCCTGTCTGACTTCGCCACAAGACTATTTCTTTTGTCGTGCTGCACATTCGGATAAAGATAGTATGTCTTCTTGCCGTTAGCATCCGTAACAACCGTAACATCAGGAGCATAGAGCACATCCCCTACCCCGTCAGGATTCAGTTTCTTGCCGTTGGCATCAGTCTTCGACTCAAAGATAACACCATCATAACGCCAGTTTGTGAGGTCGTCAACAGGAGCCGACCACACCACCTGATCCCTACCGCAATAATACTTTATGAGATTATCGTGCGAACCATACACATACACGCGCTTCTTTCCAGGCACATCAGGATCATCGAAAACGTATGGCTCACCATCTGGAATAAATTCCCAGAGAGGCATGTAAGGGTTCTGTGCATTCGCCACATTAGCACCTGCACACATTGCCATCAGCAATAAAGTCTTTGCTGACTTACTGAAATCAAATTTCAACATAGATAATATTTAGTTTAGTTATTTGCAAAATTTATGCAAAGTTACTAAAACTTAGCCTAAACCTACGCAATTATACTTTTTTTAACAAGAGGCTATATCCAAAAACAAAACTTTTATAGTAATTTTGCAGCGAATTTAGATAAAAATGCAAATGATAAAGACTATAATATTCGACCTTGGAGGTGTGCTTATCGATGTTGATATGCCATATTGTCTCCATAACATAAAGGCACTTGGCGTGGATATTGATGCTCTCACCAAATCTTCAGCTACCGCTCCAGCCTCAACGGTATGTGAAGGATTCACAATCTCAGGTGCTTTGCACGAGTATCAGATTGGCAAGATTCCTACTGAGCAGTTTCTGACAATGATTCAGCACTTGAGTGCTCCTGGCACTACACGTCAGCAGGTGCTCGACGCATGGAACTCGTGCTTGCAGACATTGCCTAAGTATAAGCTCGACTTCGTGAAGCAACTCCGAAATGAGGGTTATGCCACTTACCTTCTATCCAACACTAACGATGCACATTGGCAGTATATCCTCGAAACATCATTTCCAGAACCGGCTGAAAACTATTTTGACAAGCTCTTCCTCTCGCAAGAGATGGGAATGGCAAAGCCCGACACCGAGATCTATGCGGAAGTGCTCCGACAGATTGACACACCTGCAGACGAATGCCTCTTCATTGACGATTCAAGTGCCAACTGCAAGGCTGCTGAGACTCTCGGCATCCACACATACAACGCCCCTGTTCATATAGATTATAGGGAAGAAGTGCTTCGCCTTCTAAAATAAAGCAAATCATTTCTCGTTTTAGTGTTTAGAGTTTAGTGTTTAGAGATTAGAGTTTAGAGATTTGTTGCTTTCGCCATTTAGAAAAACCAATTAAAACAAAAGAAAACAAGATAAAACATTTTGTTTCGTCTATTGTTTTTATATGTTTTGTCCTGTTTTTTTAGATGGCGAAAGCAAATAACAACTCAAGTTTCGCAAGCTCTGAACTGTCTGGAAGACAGTACTATGAGTAACCCCGTACATACGAGTGAAACGAGGATGTGCGGGGATATAGCGCCAATCCCGCCTAACTGCCTGGAGGGCAGTACATAGATAATCAGATACAGCCTTCCAGGCTGGGAATGTGTTTGTTGTTTGCTATCCGTGGGCATCCTCTCCTTCGTCGAGTATGTCCACGGTTATGCATAGTGTTGTCTTCCAGACAGTTCAGAGCTTGCGAAACTTAAATTAATAATGATTTACGTTGTTGCGAATGAGGGCTGAAAGCCCGACACCTATAATCATAGTCTTCAGGTGTCGCACTTTGGCTTTCCCTTCGGCCACCGACCTCTCCGACGTTCAGCGCTCCTTTAATCACGCACCTACCCAATAACAGCCCTACCGGACTTGGTGGGCTTTCAGCCCACGCAGTCTTGTTTTTTCGCTGAGGCTCAAAGTTATGCAGTCTCCGGGTATTGATGGCAAGAGTGATATTGCGGATTGGATAATTGAGGGGCGTACAGGATAAAGTGTTAAGTGATATTGAGATTAACGCCAAACGCAAAACGCAAAGACGCAGAGCTTTATAAAAAAACAGTGCGTCTCTGCGTCTTCGCATTTGAAACAAATTATTTATGATTACAAGGAATTTCCTTATCTAAACAACATCGTGAAACCAATGACTGCGGCGAATGTGGCAACGGCTACAATGAAGAGTAGAAGGATTGAATGATCGTTTTTATTCTCTGTCAATCTTTCGCTGATTGAAGGATCATCATCTTCATCGTCTATCCTAACCTTACGCTTTGCATTCTTGTCAAGATTAAGGACTGCAAGTTTACAAGTCTGACAATCAGCCTTGTTGATATCGCATTTTCCGCAATTATTGAGTGATGTATGTTTATTTGTCATTATTTAAAAATCAAAATTTACGCCTACAGCAAAAGCATCGTTTCTACGCTCATAGACGTCTGTCTTTTCTATAGTAGCAATTTGTGAAACTGGAGTAACAGAATCTACTGTACGCTTGTCATAGAAGTTGTGCATATAACCCAAATCAACGCTAATCTTCTCAGTTACGTGGAGACGGACACCGCACACAATCATGTTACTGCTAATATTATGGTTCAAATCAGACATATAGCCATCCGAAAGATCATAATGTGTGTTCTGCCAACCAGCACTAACGGTAAGGAGCTTAGTAGCATCCCACTCAGCACCGAAGAGAATCTCACGAGTGCCACCGTCAATTTTCTTATGCTCGTCACCATACTTAACCGCGTTGCAGTCATCATAGAAGTGATAACCTGCATTCAGACGAACTGTCTCCATTGGAGAGTACTGAACACCACAGGTGAAAGTTCCAGGGATGTCATCTCGTACATACTTTGTCTTCTCATCATTGAACTTATCCAAAGCAGATGTATTACGAGCTTTCTCTGTCATTTCAGATGAGTTCTCAAGACTCATCTTTGTACGGAACTCATACTTTGCAGCGATGTTCCATTTGTCATTTATACGATAGTCAACACCGATAACAGGAGTGAAGCCAACACAAGACTGTTTGGTAGTCATGTCAATTTCATCTGCTGCTGAAGCTGGAATTACTTCCATGCCCGGAACTGAAGTGTAAATTTTAATATCACGAATATAGCCAGTATATTTTGCACTACCAATCATTGTTCTGAGTCCACCAAAGACTGCAAGATTGTCAGTTATCTTATAGCCTGCACCAACCTGAAAACCATAATAGAACTGACGACCTCTCATGTAAGCATCGAAAGAATAGCCTTTAAATGCAGCCCCAATACCCATAGCATTAACTTTCTGATAAAGCTCTAATGCACAAAGAGTTTCCAAACTACCTGTACCATCATCAAACGTACACTTACCACCGCCACCAGTTACAGCCATAGAAGCAGATAAGGTCAACTTATCCATTACGTATGCAAGCTGGAAGCTTGGAACTACAGGAGCAGAAGCAGTACCAGTATATTCACGAGTTGACTCACCAGGATAGTTCTGATTAAAGGCAAGCAGAGGAATTTTGTTATCACCAATTCTCATAAAACTACTTGTTGTTACGATTCTCTTCTGCTCTGGATGCTGGAAAGACAAGCCAAGGTGAAAGCCGTTTGGCATGAAGCAGACACCAGCAGGGTTTGTATAGACACCATCAATGTCGATTACGGCATCACGAGCTGGGTTACGCAAGAAAGAAGCACTCTGATTGGAATTAGTCACGAGACCACCTGCCACTGCCTCAGAAGAGCATACGGCAAATAGGACAGCTGAATAAAAAAATCTTTTCATTTGTTTATCTTGAATATAATATTTACCTACTGGTGCAAAGGTAATATAAAATATTCGCGAATGATAAGATTATCCTATATTTCTATTCTCACATGGGCAAATATCACTATTTTATCCTATCAAATGAGAATTTTATCCTATTTCTCTGTTTTTTTGTCTATTTCTTCGCACCACGCTTGGTAGTAACAAGGATAGCTCCATTAGCTCCCTTGGCTCCATAGATATTTGCATCCTTCAGCACTTCAACCCTATCAACATCATACACGCTGACGAACGAAAGCGACTGAACCTCAACACCGTCAACAATATACAGAGGGTCTGTGACGGAATTAATAGTGGCGATTCCACGGATAATAGCCCTGCCATTTGAAACCGTGAGACCAGGCACAAGTCCCTGCATTGCCTCAAGAACATTTGTCCTACCAGTACGCACAAGTACCTCACCAGGAATACCAGTGGTCGCAGAGCAAGACTCACGACGTTTCACGAAGCCATAGCCTATGTTAACGAGTTCCTCATCCTCCTGAGCCTCAATCTTAAGTTCATCGGCAATGCGCACCCTGATAGACTTCTTACTATCCACAGGAACATCATAGACACGTTTCTTGAACTTAACGTGAATGGTATCAGTCGGCATAACATTGGTCAAGCCAAACTTTCCCATCTTATCACTTGTAGCAAAATAATTAGGACTCACTACCCACACTTTGGCACCTTTCAACGGCTGACCAAATGCATTCTCTACTATGCCATTGAATGGCACACCATCTTGTTTTTGTGCAGAAACCGACACAAAAGCCAAAACACCAAGTATTAAGAAAAAAAATCTTTTCATAGCCTTATAATTTTGTCTTGTCATTTTTTTTGTTTACCTTTGCACCTGCAATGAAGTTCGGCATTGAAACGAGTTTATTAATTCATTTATTTATTACTATCGCTTGCAAAGTTACTGAAAAGAATTCTTATAAACGAGTCTTTTCCTGTTTTTTTTGCATTTCACTCGTAAAAAAGACATAAAAACATACATCATTAATGATTACAGACATCAAAGACATCATCGCAAAGCAACTTCAGCTTGCTGCAAAGGCTGTAGAAAATACTATCGCCCTGCTCGATGAAGGTTGCACAATTCCATTCATTTCACGCTATCGCAAGGAGAAGACTGGCGGTCTTGACGAAGTGCAGATTGGCAGTATCTCACAGCTCTACGAGAAAATGAAGGAACTCATTAAGCGAAAAGAGACAATAACAAAGACTATCAACGAATTAGGCAAGATGACCAAAGAACTCCAGCAACGTATTGACGACTGCTGGGACAGTACCGAACTCGAAGACATCTACCTTCCATATAAGCCAAAGCGCAGAACCCGCGCTCAGGTGGCTCGTGAACTTGGTCTTGAGCCTTTGGCAACAGCCATTCTTCTTCAGCGTGAGCAGAACCCAGAACAACTTGCAAAGCGTTTCGTGAAGGAAGGCGTGAAGGATGCTGAAGCTGCGATAAAGGGTGCTCAGGACATCATTGCCGAGACAATAAGCGAGGATGAGGACACACGCAACCGACTCCGCAACACTTTCCGTCGTGAGGCTTACATCACCTCAAAGGTGGTTAAGACAAAGAAGGATTCTGACGAGGCCGCTAAATATTCTGACTATTTCGACTTTGAAGAGCCGCTTCGCCGTTGTAATGGCAATAGACTTCTCGCCATGCGTCGCGGTGAGGCTGAGGGTATTCTCCGCATAAGCATCAACGTGGATGATGACGAGGCCATCAGCAGACTACAGCGTCAGTATGTCCGTGGTCGCGGTCGTTGTCAGACACTTGTGGAAGAGGCTTGCGAAGATGCCTACAAACGACTTCTATGCCCAAGCATTGAGAATGAGTTTGCTGCAAGTTCCAAACTGAAGGCTGATGAAGAGGCGATAGGAGTATTTGCAGAGAACCTACGACAGCTCTTGCTTGCAGCCCCTCTCGGTCAGAAGCGTGTGATGGGCATTGACCCGGGCATACGTACAGGATGTAAGGTCGTTTGCCTTGATGCACAAGGCAACCTTCTTTATCATGATGTTGTAATGGCAGTAGGCTCTCAGGGCAATGCCGAGCGTGCAGCACAGAAGTTTGCAAGCATAGCAAAGAAATATGCAGCGGAGGCTATTGCCATTGGTAATGGTACTGCCTCTCGCGAAACTACGGACATAGTGAAGCGTTCAGGTCTTGACATCCCTCACTATGTGGTAAGCGAGGACGGAGCTTCCGTATATAGCGCATCAAAGGCAGCACGCGACGAGTTCCCAGATGAGGACGTGACGGTACGTGGTGCCGTGAGCATTGGCAGAAGACTCATGGATCCTCTTGCCGAACTCGTAAAGATTGACCCTAAGAGCATTGGCGTTGGTCAGTATCAGCACGATGTGGATCAGACACAACTGAAAGCATCCCTCGACCGCACGGTGGAGAGTTGCGTGAACTCCGTAGGCGTTGACCTCAACACAGCAAGCATCCACCTCCTTACATACGTGAGCGGACTCGGTCCTACCCTTGCCAAGAACATAGTGGATTACCGTAAGGAGAACGGAGCATTCACTTCTCGCACGCAACTGAAGAAAGTGCCTCGTCTCGGCCCTTCTGCATATCAGCAATGTGCCGGATTCCTTCGCATTCACAATGCAAAGAACCCTCTTGACAGTAGTGCCGTTCATCCTGAGAGCTATGCAATCGTTGAAAAGATGGCAAAGGACAGCGGTTGCACGGTTAAGGAACTGATGTCTTCAGCAGAAAAGCGTAAGGCTATCGACATTAAGAAATACGTTACGGAAGAGGTGGGCATCCCTACGCTCACGGATATAATGAACGAATTGGAGAAGCCTGGTCGTGACCCTCGTGCGGAGATAGAGACCTTCGAGTTTGACCCTAACGTACACACTCCCGAAGACCTCGTATCTGACATGATACTCCCAGGCATAGTAACCAACCTCACAAAGTTTGGTGCTTTCGTAGATGTGGGGGTGCATCAGGATGGTCTTATACATATCTCTCAGATGGCGGACAAGTATATCAGCGACCCATCGGAGGTACTTCACCTTCATCAGCATGTCAAAGTTCGCGTGATAGAAGTTGACAGAAAACGTAACCGAATAGCATTGTCGCTCAGAGGAGTGTAAATTCATCGACCTCGACGAAAAAAATGGAACGGATTTATATGATTTATCTGAAATAAATCGCGAGAATCTCACCGCGCCAGCTATCAGAAAAATCAGCAATCCGTTTCCCCTTCTTTCTGTCTGGTGATAAGTTCCCTAAAAAGCCTTGTAAAGGCGAAATAGTATAGGCGTGGGTAAAACCCACGTATCATTAGTCCCTATTCCCCAAGAGCCCTTAACAGGGCTTACGAACTACGGTTTCTCAATATGGTTTAGGGGAACTTATCACCATACAGAGTATTTTTCAGTATAATCATAAAACTATCTGTTTTAGATGAAATTTTCGCTGAAGCTCAACAAGCTACGCAAATCATCGAACTCACGTTATGTTACCTACACTAAAAATCATACCCAAGCTATCATTTATCATCACCAAACGAATTTTGAATCATAGATATGCGTATGTGTTTTTATTGTAATTGTAATTGTAATCGTAATTGCAACACCAACCGGTACATTTACACAACATTCTCAATATCAACCAAATACACACTTAAAGCCATATCAATCATTACAAAATTACAATATTACAATTAAATTTTGGACACACACACTATGAAGTGACTATAACTCTCAATATTTATATATATAATTAATTATATATATAAATATTAATACAATGCACAAGTTACAGGGAGTGGAGATGTGTGTGCATATTTTATTGTAATTTGTAATTGTAATTGCTCATCAGAGAAACCTGAAAAAAAGTTTTGATTTTCCCTTGTTTTTTTCGAGTTTTTGAGTATAAGTAAGTAGAGAGGCCTTTATTGATGTTCCCTTGCAAATCCCTACCAAAACCCATGCAAATCCCATTTTATGATAAGGGTGTATAAGGGAATCACATTCGATCTTTGACATACTTACATACAATCATGCGATATGTTAATGTTTCATAACTCTCACATACGGAATTGAACTTCTTGATATAAGTTTCGTCCAAAAACCAAAACCATATCAATTATTCAAAATAAACATTAACTTAACGTGAGTTCGACGAATTTACTTTAGAATAAAGTAGTCTGTCCATCATTAGAACAGTCAACAGTCTGCACTCTTATCGTAGGCTTCTTTGGGAAGA
>CADCIQ010000087.1:0-19585 GCA_902801425.1 uncultured Bacteroidales bacterium
GAAAAATTCACGGGTAATTCACGGAAATTCGTGTAGCCCACGCTGTGGATTTTGCAGCTTGCTGCTATATGGTTAATTCGTCGAACTGACGTTAATTTATTTCTCATTTACTTTCCAAAAGTCACAGGCACAAGCCTGTTTTTATCTCCCATCCACGAAACGGTGTTACAACGGATTAAAAGCGAAGGTGTAACGGACTTATCTATAGTCCTATGCTTTATCGTTAATTTTGTTTAATTTTGCATCTTTCAATATAGTCTTATTGTGAAAACATTTCTTTAATTTGAGAATGTGTTTGTGAGGAAACGAGAGATTTGTTACTTCTTCACAATTAAGCAGTTAAACTGTTTTTCCAGATTTTTGGTGAAAATATACGTAATATATTTTAAAAATGTACGCACGTATAAAATTTATTGATTTTTTTACATTTATTTCGAAAAAAATACTTAATTTTGCATCCATTAAAAGGTATGTTATATTATTATTAATTACCCGTTTAAAATTACACTCAAAATTATCGTTCCTTTAGGAATATAAAACAAAAAAAGATATGAAGACAAGTAAGATTTCAAAGTATTTATCAGTACTTTTGTGTGCCCTTAGCTTTAATATGGCTTGGGGTCAGAAAACTGTGAGGCTTTATTTTAATGAGTACAAGAATCAAGCAGCAGGTGTGTTGCCGACTTTATCTGCTGATGGTGATATTCCTGAAGGTACTACAATTAGTGCAGATGGATTTGTATGGGCATCTTCTTATAAGGAGACTTCCTTTAACTATCCAAATTGTGAAGATAGGGTCTTTGCAAAGAAAAGTGCAGATAAGAAGAGTACTCATGCTTCATTGACCTTTAAAAATTTCAAGTATGAAATAAAGAAGATAGAGTGGAATAGAATGAATGATATTTTCTCTAATTCCATTCTTGATATTTTCAAGATATTTAGTGTTTATACCACTACTACACCTTATACGGGTACTCAGATATATGGCTCAGAAGGTTCTTGGCTGATTATTGGAAAGAGTGCTACTTTTGGAGTAACAACTTTTCCTGGAACAGGTGATGACCTTAAAATGAAGGGTTTGTCTTCATTGTCTATAGAAGAGAAGAGTGAACAAATAGTTACTAATAGTACAAAGGAAATAAATGATCGTTGTCGTTTCTTCATTAAGGCTGGAACAAAAGAGCAGGAGGCTGCAAGAAAACCTTCTATCTTTAATTGGAATCCAGATCATTGTTATGCATTCCAGATAACATATTATGAGCCAGTATTGTCTTTCAATGACAAGATGCCAAGCGAGATGGCTATCGGAAATGAAGCACAGATTGATAGAAAAGGTTCTGAGTTATATTCCATTGACCATGAAGGAGCCTTCAATTTCAAAAAGACTTACGCTACATCAAATGCAAATGTAATCCGCATTGATGAAAAAGGAAAAATGACGGCAGTAAATTATGGTAATGCAGATATAACTATGACCATTACTGATGGTAAAGTTACAAAGTCTGTGACCAAGACAATTGTAGTTTCTAATTTTACCAGCTCAATACGTCAGTATCATCATGATGATAAGAATCTTGACAACCTGCTTGTTCGTGATATGAATCATAATGATGATGATTATATGCTTACTAAAAAGACTGTTAATGGATTTACACTACAGTCTAGTAACTCAAAGAAATTCAGAGCTGGATTGTTGGATTATAATCTTAGTGTTGATGTACCAAAATATACAAGCGTAACCCCAAAGTGGGATTATAATATTAAGTTCTCAAATAGCAATGTATATGCAGAACTAATGTATGTTCCTGAGAATGTCTCAATTGATGATATAAATTTGAATACAAATGATGATCCTTCTGGAAAATCTACAGACTATAGCTTTTATAGGGGAACTAATAAAACATCTACTTCCGCTTCTTATAGTGGGGATGAAATATTTAATAATAGTGCAAGCAATATCACTAAGAATCTCCATTTTGCTGCATTGGCATATTCCCGTAGATCATCGAAAAATAGACAGGTAGAAACTACTTTTTCTTATACGACAGACCATACATACGTTTACTATTCTACGGTTTCCTTTGCAAAGGATATAGAGGAATGTCCTTTTACAATGCCAAATGTAAAGGATGTCAATTCTGAAGCACAAGACAAGCATTTGCCACGTGTTAATGATGTGGATGGTTATACTTTCCTTGGCTGGAGTACTCAGAAGGGTGGTACCGTAGAATATGAGAATGGTGCAGAGTTTGATCCTTATGACCATGCTAATGGTGGTGGTAAAGGTCCTGTTACGTTATATCCTGTCTGGGAGGCAAAGCCTTGTATTGTAAACCTTAATCATAATAATGGTTCAGACGGGAAGGATGTTATTGAAGTATATTATGGTCAGGATATGCCAAATCTGACAAATATTCCAACAAGAACGGGTTATACATTCAGAGGCTATTATGAAGGAAAAGACTATAGTCAGACTGATGATTATACAACAAAATATTATAACGAAGATGGCACAAGTGCAAGGATATGGGATAAAACCTATGGATCAGATCTCTATGCACATTGGACTGCAAAGACATACACTATAAACTTTGATGCCTGTGGAGGTAGGTTGAGTGATAAAGTTGGAATAAGAACAGAAGGTCAGGACAGATATATTGAGACATCTAATGATCAATCATTTGTTAGTTTTGATGTTCAGTATGGCAGTAAGATTGCAGATAGATTCTGGTGTTCTGATAAAATCACTATTAAACCAGGTTACAAGTTCTTAGGTTGGTACACAGAGAAAGTAGGTGGCACAAAGGTGTATTCCGTAAACGATGAGGAATGTTCATTCAATGCAATAGAAGGAGATTATTGGACAGCAGATGGAACATCGGGTAACTGGAAATATGATGCACCAAATGGAACGCTCAATCTCTATGCCCAGTATGAGTGCAAGTTTGAGATTGTAGATAATGGTGAGCGCATCAACTTCAAGGAGGGATATGACATTACTTCGTATGACATTCTTGCTGCGATAGAAGAAGATCTTGAAACGTACAAGGTATCTCCAATGATAGTGGATGTAACAAATTATCAAAGCTATATTTTGGCAGGTAAAGGCTTGGGTGGTTTCCTTGGTGGTAAAGGTTATAGCATTGATGAAAACTCAGGTTTAGAGGCATTTAATACTGTTATTGAAGAGGCTCGCTTGGATAATAAACTTGCTCCTAACGGTCTTGTATATCTGTCAGGCTCATCATCTATGTACACAGGTGCAACCAATGTGGTTATGACAAACGAGAAGCAATGTCAGAATCTTGAGGTAACTGACAGAGCACCTATCAAGATCCCATACGCATTCAAGGCTAACAAGGCATTGTATGAGCGTAATAAGAACTACAATGATAAGGATGCTGCTAAGGCTCAGGCAGCAAACTCTGTATGGGGAACGCTTTGCTTGCCTTATCCTATCAGGAACAATGCTAATAATGTTAAGTTCTATGAGTTGGCAAACTTCGAGAACAACATTATGCACTATACTCCAATGAATGTGGATGTTATTCCTGCAAATACTCCTGTTCTCTACAAGCGTCTGAATGGTGTAGGTTCTGATGTAAAGATTGAGGAGGCTGATGTAGATGTGCCTGTGAACACATCATATTCCACAAATTCAGGTTCTTCTTTGACCTCTTGGCAGTTCATAGGAACTCTAACCACGAAGATATTCTGTGGTAAGGACTATGACAACAAGAAGGTTCCTGAAGGTGCAGAGAAGATGGACGGTTCAAAGGAAATATACTATTTCAAGCAGGATCAGTTCACTCATCTGAGCAACACAGGTAAGGTGACAATGCTCCCTTATCGTGCATACTTCACCACAACGGCAGCTAACGCGAAGTTTGCAAGCTTCTCTATCATAGCAGTTGATGAGGAGGGTGCTACGGATATAACTAACTTGATTGACAGTGATGCTGAGGGTGACGGTAAGATTTATGATCTCAATGGTCGCAGAGTGATGCAGCCAGTTAGCGGTCGCCTCTACATTGTTAATGGCAAGAAGAAAGTGTATTAAGAAAAGATATGTAATTTCAACCGTTTCGTTAAGCCTGATTCCCTTACCGGTGCTTTGCATCGGTCAGGGTATGGCGAGAAATGGCAAGTTCAAATTTAAGTAAAGAGATGTATTTAAGGAAAGTTTATATTGCTCCAATCGCAGAGAGATTTGCGGTTGAGGAAGAAGGGAATTTGCTCGTAAACTCGATAGATATGGGTGAGGGCGGAGATGGCGATTTTGGTGAGGCTAAACCCATAGGAGGATTTACCTTGGAGGATGACTCTGAGGATCTTTACTCAAATCAGATATGGCATGATTAAAAGATTTCAGCGGCTATCCATTAGTGATAGTCGCTATTTTTTTTCGTGTAACATTAAATTAACGTGAGTTCAATGAATTTTTATTTCAAGCAGCAAGCTGCTTTTAACTGACAATAATTAACGTGAGTTTGACGAAAACAAACCGCTTGCTACAAGAAGAAATTAATGCGACATTAATGTGTCATTTGTGCTAATTAATGTAGGTTCGCAGAGCGAAAACATATAATTACCCATTAATATCACATTAATCTCGCATTAATTTTCTATACATGGAATTCGTCGAACTGAGGTTAATTTAACAGTAAAAATAAAAAGGGAAACAGATTTATCTGATTTATCTGATAGCTGGCGCAGCAATATTTCCGCGATTTTTTCAGATAAATCAGATAAATCCGTTTCCTTTTTTCCCGTCGAATTCACGTTAACTTAACGTGAGTTCGATGAATTCCTATATGGCAAACAGCATAGATGCGTTTTATTTATTCCCCTCAAATGTGTAGCCACACGATGGGAATTTAGGATGTTTGTGGTTATGTTTCAGGGGAGTAGAAAGAAGAGGAGAGATGACGGGAAATTGTATTGTAAAAATAGCAAATCAAGTGATTTTGGGATAAAAAAACAACTAAATTCAGTTGAAAAGTAAAAAAAATTAAGATTTATTATAATAATTCGGGGAAAAGTTGTAACTTTGCAACAAATTAACAATACACTTATTTTAAACATTTATTTCAACACTTATTTTGACACTTATTTTCGTGAAAACGATACAGTGAAAAAACAATTAAATTTTTGACAGATATGAGAACGCGTGAATTATTAAAGTATTTAGTAGTCATGATAATGGCTTTAAATACGTCGTTTAATGCCATGGCACAGAAGAATTTGAAGATATTCTTCAAAACGGCTGTACAAGATGTTGAGAACAACAGTACGCCTAGATTTCAATTAGGTGGTGATGTTCCTGCTCCTGCTCTTGGTTTAGTGGTAAAACCAGAGGGAGTGAGATGGGCAAATGGCTATAGATGGTTTAGTGGATGGCATGGAACTCCAACAGACCGACTTATTGCTGCCTATGTGGATGAAAATACCAAAATGGATTCTAAACTGAAAATCTCTTTTGAGAATTTCCCATTTGAGGTAAATGCCATTCAATGGAATGTCATGAACGACCTTATGTCTGGTGCTATATTTGATTTTTCAGAATGGGATTCGGATATATTTGATAATTATACGGTAAATTACAAATATACCCCAAAAACTGGTAATGCTATTACTGGTAGCGAGCAGCATTGGGATCTAAATCCTTTACCTAAAAGAACGGATTTCAACCGAGTAGATATGCCAGGTGCCTCAAATATGGCTATGAATGGCTTGACCTCTTTTGAGTTTAGTGAAGAAAACTATTTTAAAATAGGTTTCCTATGGTGGAGCATTTATTCCCAGAAGACTGCACTTAACGATAATTGCCGTACATTTCTCAAGGCTGGATGGAAAAATGGGATGGTAACTCTTCCTGCAGATGATTGGGCATTTAACATCAAATATTCTTTGCCTGAGTTAGGTCTGCGTTTTGCTGATGGCAGAACGAATAATACCCTTATTGTTGATGAGAATGACGGTAATGGTGTTTCTCTTCAGGCTTATATTTCTGCTCATGCTGGTGCTATAGAGCCAGGAAAACTACTGACTAATTATAATAAGTTTTATTATGAATATGTATCAAGCAATCCAGGAGCATTGACAATTGATAGATTGACAGGTAAGGTATATCCTAAAAAAGTTGGTGCTGTAGATGTTACAGTAAACTTGATGTATGGTAAAGGAAATGAAGGTGAAACTCTCATCAGTTCTTATACCAAGACATTGCAGATAAACGAATATAATATCAATGAAAGCAGCCCTGAAATCTGTATCGGATTTGTTGACGGCAATAAGGGTTATGATATTATGGTGGGTGATAAGAAAGCCCAGATTCAGGGATTTATCACAGCAAATACTCCATCTGACTATTCTACTGGTGGTTATCAGTTTGAATACTATGAGTCAAGTAATGGTGAGATAATTACTATTGATCCAGCTACAGGTAAGATAACTCCTAAGAAAGAGGGTGACGTAAATATTACTGCAGTTTTGAAAAAAGGCAGTAGTCGCGTTAGTAATCCTTATACCTATACTCTCCATGTCTTTGCACAGCATGAGGGATTGGACTGGCATCGTCTGAGAACATGGTATTTTAATACTAGTAATGCTGATGCTACTAACACTACTCTTTGGAGGATAGGTTCTAGTACTACTTATAAAGATGATTATAATTCCGAGACGAGCTGGTCTTTTAATTGGAAAAAAGAAAAAAAACTAAAGACGAGTATGAATGTGCAAACCACGAGTGATTGGAAGCAGATAACAGGCTTCAATACAAGTGCTTATGTTGATGAACAAAATAGAGGCCGTTGGCGTGCAATATGTCAGAAGGTAGGGCTTGATGTGATGGTTCCAAAGTATTCAAAGGCAAGCTTTGCTTATACCTTGGCCGGTAATGTAGCTAGTCAGAAAGGTAGGCATTATGGTTTTGAGGTTAAGGATGTAGGTGTAGTATCGTCAGATGAAGCTGATAAAAGGATTTATGCTGTTAAATGGATTACTACAAATAATAGTGCAGGACATTCATCAGAACTAGGAAGTAACACATATCCAAATTCAACAGTACCTACTGTTTTAGTAGGTGGTGTAGGTAGCGCATCTGTAAATAATGTGGCTGCCAATGTAGGTATGTCTCAGTGGGATATTGATAATAAAGAAAATGCTAATCCTGTATCGCAGACACGTTATCTTGCAGTAATGTCATATCTGGGAAAAGAAAGCATTGATTTTGGAACTGCATCTTTCGGGTATAAGAACATTCCTACATATACATATTATACCAAAGTTACTTATGCCAAGAATGATGGAACAAATGCAATTGTGCATACACAATCAGATTGGAAGACAAGTACAAGCAAGACAGAGACATTTAAGCTGTTTCAGGGTGCGAACAATAGTGAGAAAGCACAATTGTCATCACGTGTAGGATATACTTTCTTAGGTTGGAGCACAGATCCTAACGCAACCACTCCTGAATATGGATTGGAGGATGATTTCCCAATATATGACAATGTGAATGGTGGTGGTATGGGTCATGTTACACTCTATGCTGTCTGGAAGCCTAATAACTATATTGTAACGCTTCATAAGAATGATGGTGGTGAGGATGAGACGGCACAGATAGAAGTGACTTATGAACAGCCAATGCCAGAGAATATCGGTTTGGTAGCTCCAACAAGAAAGGGCTATGACTTTACAGGCTATCATAACGCATCGTCAGGTAGTGGAAAATACTATTATGATGCGAATATGAAGAGTGTACGTGATTATGATCAGGCAAGCGATTATGATCTCTATGCTCGATGGTTCGTTCATAATACAGAAGTACGTTTCGATCCAAATGGTGGTGTTTTCTATAATAATGTTCCTACAGTTACAGCTACTTATAATCAACAAATGCCTATAGTAGGTGTATATGAAGGAAATGGAAATATTCCTATACCAGCTCCATCAAGGACAGGTTATACTTTTGCAGGCTATTATTATCCTGAAAATGGAACAACATACTATAAATATAGCAATGCGACCATTTCAAGTGCAAAAAAATGGGATATAGATGAACGTACTCTTGATCCACAGGTTGAGTATGTTACTCTTTATGCAAAGTGGATTCCTGACACTTACACTGTGACTCTTGACCCACAGGGTGGTGAAGGAGGTAGTACTTCTACAACTGCAACTTATGATCAGCCATTGCCAAGCGGTCTGACTGCTCCTACAAAGCCTGGTTATGAGTTTAGAGGCTATTATGGTATCGCGAATAATGAATGGGAAGAATCTCAAGGACATGATATTTATTATGATGGTAAGGAATACTATGACAAGGACATGAATGGTGTAGAGCCTTGGGATAAAACAGAGGCTGCTACAATCTATGCTCACTGGGCACCTAAGACATATATCGTAACCCTTGATGCTGCTGGTGGTGTATTGCCAACTCCTGTAGTAGAAGATAACGTAGAGAACTTTGATATAACAAAGGTTTCTAACAGCGTTATGACAATATCAATCGTTTATCAGACAGGAAAGACTCATGACCTTGTTCATTCAACAGCAAAGAAGCCTGGCTACGAGCTATTAGGTTGGTATGACAGCAATGGTGTAAAGGTCATTTCTGTGGACGAGAAGTCTCGTAACAGTATCATAACTGATGCTGGTGGTTACTGGGCAGAAGATGGTGGTAAGTATGTCTATCCAGGTAATCTTACCTTGACTGCACATTATAGGCAGAAGTATCAGACTCCTTCTGAGAATGTCATAGCATTCGATAATGAGAAGGTTGAAGCTGGTGAGGACTGGCTTTGGGCTGTTGTGAACGACTTGGTAGGTTCTGCACAGGAGGTATATCAGAAGACAGGTAAGCAGACAATGGTATTCGACTTGTCAAAGTCAACCAATATGTGGACTGGAAGCAACTATAATTGTCAGCTTGTCATGGAGGAACTACAGAAGCCTGAATATTCAGAGTTTATCTCTCCAAATGTACTGGTTTATTTCAATGATAAATCATATAATGCAGATAAGTGTAACAATGCTATCTTGAGTGACATGACTTGTCCAAACCTCTATGTAACGGATAGATATCAGATGAAGATACTTTATGAGTTTAAGGCTGGAAAGGCTCTCTACGAGCGTAATAAGCTTCAGAAAGATAATAATGATCTTAATGATGGTATGTGGAAACAGTCTAATGAATCTCTCTGGGGAACTCTGTGTTTGCCTTATCCTATTAGGAATAACAATACGCACTACATCAAAGATGAGAATGGTAATAATACAGGCTTTGATTGTAAGGTTATCTTCTATGAGCTTCGTAAGAAGAGTGGTAATGTGATGCAGTTCTATAAGCTTCCTGAGGATGCTGTAATTCCTGCAAACACACCTGTCATGTACGAAAGAACTACGGGTGTAAGCTCAGCTGTTTCTATTGAGGAGATAAGTGATGATATTTATACCCCAAGTATCACTGTTCCTAAGAATATGAACTATGCGGCAGAGACAAAGACCTACGACAAAGCCATTCTAAATACAGAATATGATTGGCAGTTCATAGGAAATATGGAAGAAACGACATTCTATGGTAAGAACTGTAAGAGTCGTCCTGCAGGTGTGATAGGAGAAACGAAGGATGTTATTTACTACTTCAAGAAAGATAACTTCACACGCATGGGTGATGCGAACTATATGATTCTATATCCATATCGTGCGTACTTCCGTGAGGTAGGTGCTGCCAATAGTGATTCGAAGGTTGCTTCTTACTCAATCCTTGTTATTGACGATGAGGGTGCTACGGATATTACTAATGCTATCTTTGGTGATGGTGAGGGTGATGGTAAGATCTATGACCTGAATGGTGTTCGCGTAAAGCAGCCAGTTAGAGGCAGACTCTACATTGTCAATGGTAAGAAGAAGGTTTATGAGTAAGCAAAACCACTTGTAAGGAGTAAAAGGAGTACAAGACGGATGTATTACCCCGAAAAACTACTTGTACTCCTTTCACTCCTTAAACTAAGCAAGTTGCAAACTTGCGAAAGTTGAAAAAAATAACTATAAAAGCGGAAATGATTAAATTCAGGAAAAAGTATTTTAGTCCCATTGCGGAAACCTTCATTGTAGAAGAGGAAGATCAATTACTTGAAGGTTCTATCCCTATTGAAGAGGGTGGAGAAGGGGATTATGGTGAGGCTCGCCCAATTGTCGGAGGTTTTATCTTGGATGATGTTGAGGCTACAACTAATAACTCCAATGCCGCATCTTTCTGGGATGAATAAAAAAGAATCGTTCTATGTTCTCATTCTGTATCAGGCTTTTGCCTGAGTAATAACCAGCAGCGGCTATCGTTTCAATTTAGTTGATTCTGGTAGTCGCTGTGTTTTTTACTTAACGTGAATTTGATGGATTAAAAATCCCCTATAAACGCATTTCCGATGCTTGTTTTTAACCGAAAATTAGCGATGATGATCAGAAAATTAATTTCAGTAATTTGTAATAAAACAATATTGTTTTAATTCATCGTGTTTACGTAGTTTTCAATTTGTAACCTTACGATTTGAGCATAATATTTCGTAAAAAAATAATTTTTTATAACATAATAGGTATTTTTTGTTCCTTTCTTACGTTTTTTGAAAAAAAAAGAGTAATTTTGTAACCTAAATCTAAATATATGACTATGCTTGATAGAATAAACGATATAATCCATGCAGCAGTAATGGTATTTTGCCTTATTTCCTCATTATATTTTTTGTGTCAAAAATGTGATGAGCAGGCACCAATACGTTTGCGTCATTTGATGGGAACTATACTCATGATTATCGCATTTCAGTCATCATTGTTCTTCTTCGGTACTTTCACAGGTATTGATTATTTGATAGTTGACAAGAAGATGTCTGTACTCGTTAATCTGCAGGTATTGCCTTTCTGTCTGATGATGCTTACTGAGCTTACCCGAATGAGTGAGGTAACGACAAAGAAATGGTCAATTCATGTAGGGGTTACGTTTGCAATACTTCTGATATATATAGTTCTGACGTTTGTCAACCAGCAATATGCTGATGTGTTCTACTATATGTCGATGGCAGAGCTGCTGATATATCTTGGAGTGTATGTGGCTCGTTTTGCAAAGGCTGCAAAGAGATATAACAAGACGGTTGCTGATGTATATGCCGACCTTGATGGTAGAAGTATCAATTGGCTTAATAGGATTCTCATCTTGATGCTTGTCTTCGCATTAGGCTTTGTATTGCTGAAGATAGTGATGGATGGTTTCTATGACAATCGTATTGCGGGTGTTGCTTTCTATCCTATTACGTTAGTCATTTGTGTGGTTCTCTGCTGGAATATTGACCAGATGCGAATGATAGAGTCTATTCCTTACGGCGATGAGCAGAGGGCTGTTCTTGAGGAGAGCACCAACAATGATGACGATGAGGAAGAAGAGGCTACGGAGCATGTAGAGGGTAGGGAGTTGACTGCCGAGCAGAAGGAGTTCATGGAGCAGCTTGACCTTGTATGTACTGAGGGTAATCTCTACAGTATGCATGGCATTACCCGTGAGGACGTGGCAAAGGCTATGATGACCAACCATATCCGCCTTACAAAGCTTCTCAAGGAGGCTACAGGTCTCACCTTTAATGCGTATATCACAAAGATTCGTCTGGATCAGGCTGCACGTATGCTGCTTGAGACTAACGATACTATCGAGCAGATTTACTACACTTGCGGCTATCGCACTCGTAGTACCTTCAACCGCGCATTCACAGATGCCTTCGGGTGTACTCCAAAGGAATACAGAAGTAGGGCAGAGCATTAATCGAATAAAGAAGATATTTTCCAACAGCAATCGTCATAATGATGGTTGCTGTTTTCGTTTGTTACGGACAAGTTAAAATAACGTGAGTTCGATGAATTTCATGGATGCATCTCCGATGCTTGTACTTTACGGAAAAATTAATGCGGTATTAATGTGATATTAATGAGATATTATATGGTTTATTTTCGTCGAGATTTGTCGAAGACCCACTGACCATAGGGAAGTAACTCACGTTAAAATAACGTGAGTTCGATGAATTATTGATTATCATATAGTTGAAAGAGCTCTTCGACGTTCAGCCCTCGCAGTCTTGAATTCGTCGAATTGAGGTTTATTTACATCGGGAATGCAATGATAATAAAAGCATGATTTACGCAATATATACAGGGCTTTTGCCGTTATAGATAAACATGTATTGATATTGCATGAAAACAAAAATTAAAATCAAGGTTATGAAACTAAGTAAACCTACAAAAAGCAATTCACAGCACAAGGTGCTGAGAATGATTGCTCGAAATGAGCAGCTGGAGCGATTCGACGGTAAGTTCGTGGCAATGAACCGAAAGTACAAGGATCACTCAAAGTACAACCGCAAGGAAGCAAAAAGAGAGCTCCGCAGAGACCTGCGGGGCTCTTATTGTATCGGTATGTCTATGGTTTACGGAGAAAAAGAAATCAGCTATAGTCATTGTTACACGACTATAGCTGATAATCTTTAAGTATTCAGTGATGCTTAATCATCATCACTTCACCACAACCTTTTTGCCATTAACGATATAGATGCCGCTTGTTGGGTTGTCAACACGCTGTCCCTTCAGGTTGTAGAAAACAACATTCTGAGCAGCATTTGCCTCTATACCATCGATACCTGTAGTCGTCTCATCCAAGTCAAACTCAATGTTTGTATCCTTAGAGTTAGAGCCAGAGTTCTGAGCAATCTTGATATGACCGATAACAGCCTCAAGCCATGTGCCGGCAGAACCGTTGGCATTAGCCACAGGAGTCCAGCGAATCTTGTAGTTACCAGTGCTATATACATTGAATGTAATAGAGCCCTTAGTAGCGTTTACGGTAGATACGTTAGTGTTCTTGTTGAGGTTGAAAGAGCACTGGATAGTCTGACTGCCAACAACAGTACCATCTTCCTTCATAACCTCACACTTCACGTATGGAGTTCCTGCCCATGCAGCTGCGTTGTAGGTGAGGGTATAGGTGCCAGGGGGGAAGCTGAGAGCATATCCCCAACGTGAACCATACTCAGCATAGTTCTCAGAAGTAGAGCTTGTGGTGCTGCGGATGTAAAGACCATAGTTGAACTGACCGCCCTGAGTGAAGTGGAAGATACGAGGACCAGAACCTGCATCACCACTCTCTACGAGCTTGCCACCGTCATAGATAGCCCAGCCTGGGTTTACGTAGTTAGCCTTGCCAAATGCCAATGGGTTGCTCATATAGCGAAGGTTCACGTTGCCTATTATAGCCTCTACCCAGTTGCCACCGTTACCATTAGCATCAGCACATGGAGTGAAGCGCAGACGATAGTTACCCTTGTTGAGAGCATAGAAGCTGAGATAACCCTGTGCAGAGCCGGAAGTAGAAGCAGATGTGTTCTTGTTCAGATTCTTAGAGCACTTAACGATAGTGCTTGCTATTACGTTGCCAGAAGGAGTGAATACCTCAGCCTTAACGTATGGAGTACCAGCCCATGCAGCTGCATTGAATGTGAGACAGTAGTTTCCGAAGTTGTTGAGTGAAAGCATATAACCGGAAGTTGTGCCATACTCAATATATCCAGGATTAGATGAACTCTGCTGACGGATGTAGAAACCATACTTGAAGTCGCCGCCACCATTGAATTGCATTACGCGCATACCAGATGTAGCCTCGCCTGAAGCTGGATATGTGCCACCATCGTTACAAGCCCAGCCATTAGGACGGTCGTTACCCTTTGTCCATGCAGGGATGAGTGAAGAAGAGAGATCAACATTAACGGAACCGCTGTTGCTTGAGCCGCTGTTATTGTTGTTGTTTGAGCCGCTGTTATTGTTGTTGTTTGAGCCGCTATTGTTAGAACTGCCAGACTTGTGAGCGTGGTCTTTCTGTGCCCAGAGAGAATACCAGTACCAGCAAGCACCGGCACAAGCCTCCCACATACCATTGAATGCTGCTCTTGCCTTACCTGACTTCAGGTATTCTGCAACATCCATATATGTGTCTGTACCAGAAAGAGTCATAGAGATGTTATCGTAGTAGTCGAGCACAGCCTTGTAAGCATAGCCAAACTTTGTTGTGCTACCAGTACCCCATGTGCCATAGTTGCCAGTTACCCAAGCTCCGTGCTCGTTGTAGTGGCCGTTGCTGCCATTCTGAGGGCTCCAGTCAATCTCAGTAATTACGATAGGCTTGCTTGTAACCACAGGAACTGACTGCTTGAATGAATTGATAGAAGTCTGGTGGTCATGCTTAGAGTCAGAAGTGCTGTACCAATCTGGATAGAAGTGTACTGCATAGCCATAGTTGTTATCCTTTACAGGATACTTGGCATAGTTTCTGTAGTTAGACTGCCAGCCAGTACCAGGAACGAGGATGATACCTGTGTAGCCATTCTTGCGGATAACGTCGATGATAGGCTGGAAGAAGTCGCGCATAGCGGTCTCTGTGTCCTGACCATACTGATTGAGGAGCTTAACAGGCTCGTTGGCAAGCTCAATCATCACAGTACCAGAGTTCTTGATCACGTTAGGATTCTTAGTAACGATGTCCCATACGGTCTTTAGGTAGTTCTGATAGGCATCACCTACCTTGATTGTCTGAGGGCATACGCCTGGTGGGCGCATGATTACATACATTCCGTGGTTGAGAGCCTTCTGAGCAATAGGCCAGTAAACAGACTTCATGTACTTCTCCAGACGATAGCTTGAGAAACGGCTGATGTCAGCCTCACCGCCACCTTGGGTGTAGGACTTGTTAGGATCGTTAGTCCAGCAAGGATCAAGGTGCAGACGGAACAGGTTACAATATGCACCCTGTTTAGTGTCAGTGATTCCTGTGAAGATTTTTTCAAAGTAGTTAAGACAAGCATTCACCGTACCATCGTTGCAGGCATTGCCCCAGCGGTAGCTGTTGAAGTAAGGACTTGGTGTATCCATCACACCGTGAAGGACTACTTTGTTGCCAGAAGGATCCCTGAATTGATTCCCGCTGACGTGAAGTGGCTCTACCACTCCGAACTGTGCAAATGATGTTACTGCTCCTGATAGCATGAACATCGCTGCTAAGAAAAATTTTTTCATTAAAAATTAAGTTAATAGGTTTTATGAAAAGTAATTTAAACCCCAGTTTTGGGGAATTTAGTTATCGAAGGGGGGATATACCATTATGGTTAGGTAGATAATATCCTGGTGAATTCATCACCGCTGCAAAAGTATGAAGAAATTTCCTAATTGAGAGTGAAAAATCTGTCAAAATGTCTGAATAATTGTTATTTCGTTACATTGGAAAAACTTTCTGGCATAAAAACAAAAGAGCACTCTCGACAATGTGTAGTAATTTGCAAAAATTATAAATCGCAGAAATGTTAAGCAGTCTTAAAATAACAGTTTATACCTATATTTGTTATAGGAAAAACTTGTAGTTAAAGATGTTTTTTTGTATTTTTGCATTGTTTTAATAAAGACACTTATAAATTCAACTTTCGCATAGTTCAAGTTTCAGGGTTGGCGATTTCTAAGTTTGAAGGCTCTAAGGTCGGAATGCGATAAACGGTACAGACTTTTTAACCATATAATCCATGAAGTGGAGCTTGCGAAACTTCGGTAAACTAATAAAACGGAATATTATAACATGAAAAAGTCTATCATAGTATTTGTGACGCTTTTTATCGTTTCTGTGGCAAGTCTTGCGCAGGGTAGGACTGCCATAGGTGAAATGGATAGCGAGCAGGAATTCCGCATAGATACCGCCTTGATTGTCAAGATGCGTAAGGTGGCAACTACCGTAGGGCCTACAATGATACGCTTTGCAGACTCCATTGCCGCACTTCATGGAGGTAAGGTAACGCCAATCAACTATAAATCCTTCCAGAGCACTCTCCGCAAGTGTAATACTCAAAAGGTGCAGGCAACAGAGCTTAACGACCTTGTGCGCTGTATGATTGCCTGTCCTTACGATTCTCTTCACTCTATGATAACCGACCTTGTGCGTACTGCCAAGAAGAAGGGTATGTTTAAGAAATACAGGCATCAGGCATACCTTGACCGTGGATACTGGGGAGATATGGTGATACTCAATCATGGCGTGATAGGCTCAGAGATTCAGGTGAAGTCATTTTATATGGCTTACGCTAATTTCGATGGAAACATAGTAGATTTTCTCGGAGAGGATATCTGTGCCCAGATTAAGAATAATACAGGTGAGGAATCGGGTATGAGCCATCATTATTATGAGATAATCCGCGACATATCAGGCAGATATACAGAAGAAGAGAAGATGAGGGCAGCTGATGAAAACACCAGGTATCTCCGAAATTTCTGGGAAGACTACAAGAAAGGTGTTACATTTTACTAAGTAAGTGTACAGAATTATTTTATATAATCAAGAATTAGAGATTTAGAGAGATTTGTCGAAGACCCACTGACCATAGGGAAGTAATTCTGAATTAATGAGAAAAAAGAGAATTCTTGCTACTTACGTAGCATTGGGAATAGTCGTGATTTGCAACTATGCCCTATGCCCTATGCCCTATGAACTATGAACTATGAACTATGCACTATGCCCTATGAACTATGCCCTATGAACTATGCCCTATGAACTATGAACTATGAACTATGCCCTATGCCCTATGAACTATGCCCTATGAACTATGCCCTATGAACTATGAACTAATCAAAATATCCCCGTCGATGTAATCAGTAATATTGTAAGCAGCACCGGCACTACATACCTAAGCATCACGATATACAGCTTCTTGCGGTGAAACTCATATCCGTTCATTCTGATCTCACCAATGAGAAGACGAGGCTTTACTACCCATCCAATCATGATACAGGTGCAGATTGCAAGGAACGGCATAAGCACGTTGTTGCTAATATAGTCGAAGATATCGAGAATCTGAGCCACAGCACCGTTAGGAAGGGTATATTCAAAATAGAATACGTTGTAGCCAAGACAAACGACGATTGACCATACAAATCCTGTGGCTGACATCACGATTACTGCCTTGCGCCTTGTCCATTGGAACTTATCTATGAAACTTGCCGTGATAGCTTCTAAGATAGACACAGCACTTGTGAGAGCCGCAAATGTCACGGTAAGGAAAAACACGAGTCCGAAGACACGACCACCGAATGAGCCTAATGATTCAAAAACCTTTGGAAGAGCCACGAACATAAGTCCAGGACCTGCCCCCATACCTTCTGTACCCATAAACACATACACCGCCGGGATAATCATCATACCAGCCAGAATAGCGATGGAAGTGTCAAAAATCTCGATTCTATCGACCGCCTTACCCAGATTCACGCTACGTTTCATGTATGAGCCGTATGTCACCATAATGCCCATAGCGATAGAAAGAGAATAGAAAAGCTGACCTGTGGCATCAAGGGCTATCATCAGGAATTTCTTCATGGTAAGTCCCTCAAAGTTAGGCACGAAATACACTCCCAAGCCCTGAATACCCGTGCGAGTAACGCCGTTGGCATCTGTATGTGATATAGTGAGAGAATATGCACAGATGCTTATCACCATCAGCAAGAGTATAGGCATGATGATGCGTGAATATCTCTCAATTCCCTTCTCCACACCGCTATACACCACATAGAAGCAGAGCATGGCGAAGATAGCCATATACACAATAGGCGACCACTGGTCTGTGATGAAATTGGTGAAATAGCCGTCTGCCACTGGTACAGAAGCATCCTGTGTGATGTAGGTAGTGAGATATTTCAGCACCCAGCCACCTATCACGCAATAGTAAGGATAGATGATGTAAGGCACTATGAATGAGATATAGCCTATGAAAGCCCATTCCTTGCGGAAGAACTTATAGGCGGTAAGCGGTCCCTGACGTGATCGTCTGCCGATAGCCACCTCTGTGATGAGGAGGGTAAAGCCGAAGCTGACGGCAAGGAGTATGTAGAGCAGAAGGAAGAGACCACCTCCGTCTCGTGCTGCAAGATAAGGAAAACGCCATATATTACCCAGTCCGACGGCACTACCTGCCGATGCAAGTACAAAACCCAGCGAACCGCTGAATGAATTGCGTGATTCTGTCATTTTAAATTAACAATTAAAAATTAACAATTAACATGCATGTCGGAGTAAGGAATTCTGCGATAGTTTATGTTAATTGATTTTTTGGCTTGCAAAATTAATGATTTTTCCACAATTATCCAACAATTCTCGCTATTCATTCATCAAAAACTTAGTTTTTGTTATGTCTAAGACAAAGTTTACCGTGAATTCGACGAATACAGGGCAATTTACTTTCTAAATGCACCTTGCTGCCCCTTACCCCGACATGGAAACGTAAAAGTTTCTTAAAGAACATCATTTTTGTGCAAGTACATAAACAGGAACTCAATTATTATCTGTATCTTTGCAACTAAAACTGATTTTTAATTATGTCTGCAAAGTTACAAAAAGTTTACCACAAATCCCGAAAACTCCAGGAAAAAATTCATGATACTCTTACTTCTTTTGAATGCGAATTTCGCTAATAACACGTGAATTCTACTAAAACAACTATGCGATCAACATCTTTATTCAAACAATGTATATGGCTTATAAACATCATACACAGGTATGGTGAGATTACCTTTGCGCAGATAAACGAGGAATGGGTAAAGACGGAAATGAGCGGAAACCTGAAGATGCACCGCTCTGTCTTCAACCGTCATAGGGATGCTATACTTGATATGTTTGGCATTATGATTGAATGTAAAGGACATAGGTACTACATCCGTAATGAAACTGTGCTGAAAGAAGATTCTGTGCAGAACTGGCTGTTCTCCACCCTTTCCGTGAACAATATCATCTCAGAGAGCATGTCGTTACAGCATCGCATCTTCCTTGAGTCAATTCCGCAGGTAAGGCATCTTGAATTGCTTGTTGAGGCTATGAAAGAGAATAGGAAGGTTGTTATCGACTATCAGAAATATGGTTCTACGGAGGTTTCTGAGCGTGTCATCGAGCCTTATTTCCTAAAGTTGCATAAGCGTAGATGGTATGTAATGGCAAATACCGCTAATGGTTACAGACTTTTCTCTTTCGATCGTGTGATGTCGGCTATTGTGACGAAGGAGAAGTTCAAGATGCCAAAGGACTTTGATGCAAAGCGATACTTTGAGGATTGCTTTGGTGTGATGCGTGATGAGCGTCATCCTGCCGAGCGTATAGTGCTTCGTGCTCTTGGCAATGAGCGTCACTATATGAATGACCTGCCTGTGCATCAGTCGCAGAAGGTGATAGGCGAGGGAGAGGGTTATGTGGATTATGAGATCTTCATGCGTCCAACGAGCGATTTCATCGGTTATGTCATGTCGCGAGGCTCATGGTTGAAAGTCGTTAGTCCCCAGTCGTTGGTCGATGAAATTGCAGAAAACCTCAGAAAGACATTAGGAATGTACAAATAATTAACTTGAGTTCGACGAAAATTAAAAACGCTTGCGCTTTGCTTTGAAACATTAATTAAGACGTAAATTAAAACATTAATTAGGACAAAAATTCATGAGAATTTAAGCCGTAAGGCTCATTAATGTCACAATTAATGTT
>CADCIQ010000087.1:19604-29440 GCA_902801425.1 uncultured Bacteroidales bacterium
CAAATGTATTGAATAAAGAAAAATTCACGATAATTTGCGGCTAATTCACGGATAATTCACGTAGCCAAGCGCAGCGTTTTTTTCGCCGAACTCACGTTAATTAATGTTATGCGACAGCAAAAGTAATTTCATCGAATTCACGTTAATTATCTAAACGTGAGTTCGATGACTTGCTATATGGCAAACAGCAAGCTGTTTTTAACAGACAATAATAAGTTGCTTTCGCCATTTAGAAAAACCAATTAAAACCAAATAAAACAAAAGAAAACATTTTGTTTTATTGTTTTTATATGTTTTTATTTGTTTTGTCCTGTTTTTCTAAATGGCGAAAGCAACATTTGGTAGCTGGTGCAGTTATATTTTCGCAATTTGTTTCAGATAAATCAGATAAATCTGTTTCCCTTTTTTCCATCGAACTCATGTTAATTATTAGCAATGTTTATGTTTTTTGAACACAGAACTCACGGAAAAAACGAAAATTTTCGTTCTTTTCGAGTTTTTCGTGTTCAATATTAATCTTTGCGTCTCCGCGGCTTTGCGTTCTAAAAACAAAATTTTCTACTCATTGTCACAATTCTCTTGAAAACTTAGCCTCCGCAAGGGGCATTTCCTGTGAATTTATGTTAAAATACCCGTTTTTTTCAAGAAAAACTGAAGATTTTTTGAAACTGTCCCACAAAACAGGACAGTTTTCTCTTACATTTGCATCCGAAACAAATAAACAAATTAATTTCGGAGGACAAAAGTATGAGAAATTACATTATTAGTACATTAGCAATAGTAGCAGTAGTCGTTGTGTCATTCTTCTTGAATGGTGCGAAGCATGTGTCAAACATCCACTATCTCACCAATGATGAGAAATGCGCAATCTATGAGCAAGTGATGGACGGAATCGTGCTTTCGGAGTAGGTCCGTTCCAGGTCCGTTGTAAATCCGTTCCAAATCCCATTCAAATCCCATTCACAGATGGGCGATAGAGTGGGGTTGTAGTGGAGGAGCATCAAAGGCTTAATAATCATTAGGAGAGAATGTGAATGCTAAGAGGTGCAAGTGAAAAAATCAAGAGAGTTCAAAGAGGGGGGTGCACTTTTAATGAAAAAACGACTTATATACATTGATAATCAGTGATTTACGTTTAGTGCACCTCAAAGTGCACCCCCCCCTTTCAACTCTTGCAAGAAAAATAAGTAAATGTACAGAATTATTTTATATAGTCAAGAATTAGAGATTTAGAGACTTGCTTTTAGCTTGGTGAGATGTGCGAACAATTCTGAATTAATGAGAAAAAGAGAATTCTTGCTACTTACGTAGCATTGGGAATAGTCGTGATTGGCAAGGAGCGTAAGCGACATTTCTCAAATTCTTATAATAAATTAAATTTGACCACTTACTTAGCCGTTTCTTTCAAAAGAAAAATGCAGATTGAAAACTAAAACCAATGTTATTTGGTAATAGAGTTCATATTATTCAATTTTAATCTAATCAAATCGTATCATGGCAAAAATGAAACTTGCTGATCAGGTAGCTCTCGTGGAGAGATTCCTGAATGAGAACTTCGCCTTCAGATACAATGAAGTGCGTGACTCATTTGAGTTCAAGGTTCTCAATCCCGAAATGGGAGGGAGCCTTACTAACACCGATTT
This sequence comes from uncultured Bacteroidales bacterium, assembly GCA_902801425.1. Classification (GTDB taxonomy): domain Bacteria; phylum Bacteroidota; class Bacteroidia; order Bacteroidales; family Bacteroidaceae; genus Prevotella. The sequence goes on from CADCIQ010000087.1 coordinate 21,248, forward strand.
TGTGCCTCTTAAAGATGAGGCACTCAACTCCATCATCCTTGAGGCGATGAAGGCTGGCATTGAGGGAAAGGTTACTGACCTCGTGAAGCGTATCATCTACTCTGAGGCAACAGAATCTTTCAACCCTCTTCTGTCCTATCTCAAAGGCCTTCCGAAATGGGACGGCAAGGATCGTGTGAGTGAAGTCATCAGTAGCATACCTTCTGTTGACGATGAAAAGGGGCATTTCGTCCGAATCTGGTTCAGGTCAGTAGTGGCTCACTGGCTATGTATGGAAAGCATCTATGGCAATCAGCTCGTCGTGATGTTCATCGGTGATCAGGGCTGTGGAAAGGGCTCTTTCATCAAGAAACTCCTTCCCGAACAACTCCAGATGTACTATCTCGATCACATCAATCTTGTCAACAAGCACGACACAGACATGGCACTCGCCAACTGCGGTCTTGTGAACCTTGATGAGTTTGACCGCTACACGAAGAGCCAGCAGGCTACCCTGAAGTACATCATCACAAAGGCAGATGTCAATGCCCGAAAGATCTTTGGAGGCAACATCACCTATCGTCATCGTATGGCTTCATTCGTAGCTACCACCAATGAGACTCGTCCTTTGAAGGATAAGACAGGAACCCGCCGTTTCATCGTTATCAATGTCCCTTCAGGTTCTCAGATGCCCAACCTTGAGATTGACTACGACCAGTTCTATGCCCAGCTTGTATATGAGGTATGCGAGCAGAAGGAAGTGTACTGGCTCAATCAGGAGGAGAACCGTCGTTTGCAGATACTCAACAAGGACTATTGTGAAGTAGATGACTTTAGTACAATGATCAGCACATGTTTCCGTAAGCCGGAAGAAGGAGAAGAAGGTTGTGAGATGCTAAGTGTGGATATTCTCAGGGTAGTTCAGATGAGGTATCCGGGTGTGCAGATTGACCATAGGACTCGTTCCATCCTTGGTGCTAATCTCTCGTCAATGGGTATCAAGAGTCATCGCACGAACAAAGGGTATTGCTATACCGTGGTGCAGATAGCTGCATAAGTTGTTTAGAGTTAATGAAAAAGGCAGTCAAGCGTAATGCTTGGCTGCCTTTATTGTCGTAATAATGTTACGTCAGTTCGATGAAAAATAAGGGAAGCGGATTTATCTGTTTCTTCCATCCTCACTAAGCCAGATTTCCTGACATCGTTGTAGGCAAGGCATACAACTGCTGCTGCAATTCGATATAGTGCTCACGCATCTGGGTGGGAGTCCAGCCAAGCGAAACCTTTGCATCCTTCGTTGACTTGTATTTGATAGAAACAAACTGCGATAGCTTGTCAGCACCAAGTTCCTTGAAGCCGTTGTTTACGTAATACTGGAGAATGAGGTTGTCAAACTCCTGCTGCGATACGGTGAACTGCTTCAACCATTGCTTCTGCACTATCCTTACGCGCTCTGCACGCTCAATAGGCGTACTCTCGTAGGCGATATACTCAAGCACGTCGAGCAAGTCGCATTTCTCCAGTTTCAGCATCTTCTTTATCATGTCTAACTTCGTCTCGCCGAATCCCGATTGGTCAAGCACGCCAAGAAGCTGTTCCCTTGTCTCTGGATGCTCCCATTGCCTGCGCAAGTCCTCTGCGCTGCTGAAGAAGTTAGGTATCTTGCCAAAGAGAATCTTCACAAACTCCCTCAGGGTAACGAACTTACCGTCATACGATACCGTCTCTGTCCAGTCGGTATGCAGCTCGATATTTCTGTGTTCAGATAGTCTTACAACTATCTTCTTGCTGTTTCCTCCGTCGCAGGTGCAAGGGTCGTGCCCGCATATCGGACAAGGTTTTGCTATTGACTCCTGCACCATAGCTGGATTATCTGGATTATCCGGCACGCGCTGATATTTATTACAAGTGCAAGGATAGTTGCCGCACTTAGGGCAGAACGGATCACCATCCCAGTCCTCATCCTTGAATCGCTCGTTAGCACCCACGAAGTCATATATCGTGAAATAATACTTCTCGTCAAACAGGCGAGTGCCACGACCTATGATCTGCTTAAACTCCACCATATTGTTTATAGGGCGCATCAGCACTATGTTCCTCACGTTGCGTGCATCCACACCCGTACTCAGCTTCTGCGATGTAGTCAATATCGTTGGGCGTAGCTTCTCATTGTCCTGAAACGTCCTCAGAATCTTCTCGCCCTCCTCGCCGTCGTCAGCGGTCACACGCTGGCAATAGTTGCTGTCAGGGCATTTCTTGTGCTTGTTTATCATGTCGCGCACAATCATGGCATGTTCCTGAGTGGCACAGAATACAATGGTCTTCTCGTCAGGATTTATCTTTGCCAGAAATTCCTTAACCCTGTGCTCGTCCCTCTCCTTTATCTTGATGTAGCCGTTGGCAAAATCCTTCTCGGTATATACCTTCTCCTTGTCAATCTCACCGCTCTTCACCACATCGCCCACGGCATATTTATAGTCGTCGATGTTGCTCGTGGCTATATCCACACGGAAAGGCACGAGAAAGCCGTCCTCTATGCCCTGTTTCAGCGAGTAGCTATACACAGGCTCGCCAAAGTAGTTGTATGTGTTCGCGTTCTCCTTACGGCGAGGCGTTGCCGTCATGCCAAGCTGACAGGCGTAGTCGAAATACTCCATCAGCTTTCGCCATTCGCTCTCGTCGTTAGCACCTCCACGATGGCACTCGTCAATGATGATGAAGTCGAAGAAATCCTTCGGGTACTGCGTGTAGTAAGGCATATTGCCCTCTGCCGATTTCCTTCCTCCCTTTTCCTTCTCCTCTGCCTTCTGCTCGTTGGGCGAGGTCATCATTGTCTGGAAGATGGTGAAATACAGATTCCTTGCCGTAGGCACCTTGTAGCCGTTCTTTTTCAGTTCCTTCGGGGTAATGCGGCACATGGCATCCTCGTCAAACTGGTCAAAGTCGTTAACAGCCTGATTGGCAAGGATATTCCTGTCGGCTATGAACAGTATTCTCGGCTCTTTGTCCGTGCCTTTTATGTTCCATTTCGTCTTTGTCAGCTTCCAGCATATCTGAAAAGCCGTGTATGTCTTTCCTGTGCCGGTCGCCATTGTCAGCAGTATGCGGTTCTGCCCGTCAGCCACGGCATTAAGCACATTGTTTATGGCTATCTCCTGATAGTATCTCGGCATTCTGCCAGCCCCACGGTTAAGAGGCTCAAGGTTGAACTTATCACGCCATGAGTTCTCCTCGGGGTATGTCATCTGCCATAGCTCCTGTGGGGTAGGGAACTTGTCAACCTCATACTCTGTGCTTGGGATTATGTAGTTGCCCTGCCTGTCCTTTACGCCCATGTCGATAAACCAGATGTCATCGCCGTTGGTGCTGTATGTGAAGCGAATCTGAAGCATACGGGCATATTCCTTTGCCTGAGCCACACCTTCCGACACATCCTTCTCATCGCTCTTTGCCTCAATAACAGCCAGTTTCTTGCCGTGATATTCCAGAATATAGTCGGCTTTCTTCGGATGCTTCGTAGCTCCTTTCTGTATTCTGCCCGGCGCAATCTCGTATGCACGCTGTTCATAGAGTATCTGCGAGCCGGGCACGCTGTCCCAACCCTCATTCAGCAAACGAGGGTTTATCTTCTTTATTCTGGTTGTGGTTTCATCCATAGTCGTATTATTTTTATTAGTGGTTATTGCCAGTCCCTCCGGTCATTCCGGTCTTTCCGGTTAATCCGGTCTATCCGGAGTCTCCGGCCAATCCTGCCTTTACCGCCTCCAGCTCCCTCTGCAAGCTGGCTACCTGTGCCCTTAGTCGGGCGTTCTCTGCCTCAAGCTGGGCTATTCTCTGCTTCTGCGTGCCTCGCATATCAAGGCGTGCGGCCGTCATGCGCTCGCGGATGCCACCCTCCTCAACAAACTCATGGTCTCGCTTCTCTATGAAGGTTGTCATCATCCTGTCCACCATGTGGCACAGGCAGATTGCTGTATTTGCCATTTCTTCGTCCGTCCAACGGTAATAGTAGTTGCGATAGTCCTTGTCGTCGCTATGCTCCTTGCAGAAAGCGTGCAACTTGTTGAAGCGAATAAGATTGCCTGGGTTTTCTTTTGTCTTTCTCGCTTCTGCCCATTCGCTCAGTCCGTGGTGCTTCAGATAGTCTTGATAGTCTTCAAGCAACTCCTGATTGCTTCCCTTTGCTATGCCCAGAAGTTTTATCTCCACCTCAAACGATGTCTGACCGTCGGTAAGTCCCTCTGCTATGTTCTGTTTTATTGAGCGGGCTGCCTGCACCATCTGATCCACCGTCCTATCGCCATATTTAGGCAGAAAGCGTTCACAGAACACTTTCGTCAACTGTACCAGTACATCGCTCTTGCGATAAAAGAACAGTTCCGTATATACTGTTTTCTTTCGTAGTATGCTCGGTGTGCCATCATTATAGCGCTCAAGCTGTATGTTTCGTGGATCTGGCATAATTATTGGTTTTAGTATTGCTGTTGTTGGTTACTCACTCAAACACTTGCCTTAGTATTGCTTGTTTCAATGCGTCACACTCATCGCAGATGCGTGAGTAGTTCTGCTGAAGAGTATTTACCTTCTCGTTGAGAGAATCGAGGTGAGACACGATTGATTGCTGCTCAGAGAGAGGAGGGAGTTTAACCTTTACATCATCAAGCATATAGCGAGTGATTTGGTTAATCATATTTGCTTCTCCATGCTTTATCTGCTTCCGAAAATCATTAGAATCAAAATAATAATATAGTAAAGGATTGTATTGGCTTCTGATTATCATCATGAATGTACCGTAAGTCATTGGCTCCTTCGTTTTAGGAATAAGACAAACTTTTCCTACTAATTTTGCAGATCCATTTCTGCTGCACATAAGGATATCACCATACTGTACATACAATTTGTCTTTTATTGGTGCGTTAACTCTAACAATGTCGCTCAAATCCAATTTGCCACCTTGTATGTTGGAAGATCTTAGTACAATAGTACCATCTTCACATACATTCGTTGGTTTGTATGTCAAGCCTATTGAATATTCTGAAATGTCTTTTAGATATTTCTCTTCCCATCCTTCTTTTGGCTCAAGAGCGTCTTTTAAGGCTGATTGGAAAAGGGCTTTTGCTTCTTCAAGATTCTTGGCAGCATTTTCCTTTAGCTTGTCAATCTTTGCAAAAGAAGAATCAAGATATTCTACGATTTCTTTTTGCTCAGAGAGAGGAGGATAATGTAACTCTAAATTTCCGAGTTGCTTTAAATAGATACCCTTTTGAGCAGCTCCTTGAGCTGTAGAATTAAGCTTTGAATTCTGACTAAGGAGAAAATACATTAAGAAACGAGAATTAATCTCTTTTGATGGCTTTAAGATTGCCACACTTCTTTGGAATGTAATGTTTCCTTCTGTACCATCTAATATGCAAGTTCTACCTATAGTCCCTACGATGGTTAATAGCACATCTCCCTTTTTTGCTTGCGTACGTTGATTCTCTTTTTTAAAGCTTTCGTCGGACAAGTAACGTACAGAAGACATGTCAAGATACCCATTTTGAACATTTTGAGAACTTAGCATATAGTTGTGGCTTTTTTCAACTCCTTGGGGGGGATTATGACTCCCGTCTGTAATTCTCTCACATACCTCTCCTAATTTCTTATACTCCCAACCCTTTTTCATCCTTCTTCCTCCTCTTCATTTATGTCGTTATATTCAGAAATACATTCACGGACTTTTGTCAGGAGAGCAGAATCTGGCTTAAGACCAATGAATTCAAGTACGAGTGGATTTTTTATTATATCCGTAGGTTTCTCTATTGTCTGTCCTTCATTGGCAAGGCGCATGACCTCTTCTTTGTCTCGGCTTAATGCTAGACGTTCGTAGAGACTGCTTGCCACCTGACGCTGGAGCTGTCGTACACTCCATTGTTGGTTATATGCCTCTTTCTCATAGAAACTTCGTGCTTGAGGATTTTCTTCGCGCATCAAGACTTGATAGTGAGACCATGGCAGTATGAAGTTATGAATTTCGTCTACACTGTGGACGAAATTCATTTTGGGAATTATATTTTTGGGATTCAGATTGTTAGCACGAAGTGCGCTTTTCTCTGATTTCGTAAACGCAGTTTGAGAAATTGAATATACGTTGTAGAACCTACGACATTTGGTAAGCGTTTCTACAGACCACCCCGCACCAAATTTTTCAGTAAGATTTGCTGACAGTTCTTTGAGTACAGCCTTGCCATAATTTGCATGCGTTTGCCCATTCTGCTCATCCTCTACAATATAACGCCCTACCTCATAGTAGGTATATACCATAGTTGTATTGACGGCGGTTCTGACCTGTTTGCGAGCATTCTCAATCAATGAGGAAATGCACTCTGCCAATTCTTGAATATGCGTTTTTTCTATCTCTTTCATAGCAATGCCAAGATTTCATTCAACAAGTTTTGGTTCATCTCGTTGAGTTCTACAATACTGTTTGCTATCTCCTGTGGGGTGCGCTCGTCAACTTCTTCAACCTTGTTCGGATTCTTAACCGACAGGTCGTAGTCATCGCCAAGCGTGCTGACATCGAGTAGCCATGAATGTTCAGACTCAGCCTTTGTCTTCTGCAAGGTAAGGAACTCCTCCAAGTCCTTCTCCGTCATAGGGTTGGTCTTGGTGAAGTGCTTGTCTATCTGATAGTACCATACCTTCTCGGTAGGCATTCCCTTAGTGAAGAACAGTACCACGGTCTTTACTCCTGCTCCTGTGAATACGCCTGATGGCAAGTCGAGTACGGTGTGCAGATTACAGGTCTCCAACAGCATCTTCCTTATTGCTGCCGCATCGCCATTGCTAAGGAAGGTGTTCTTTATCACAATACCAGCCCTGCCGTTAGCCTTCAGCATCTTTACGAAATGCTGCATAAACATATAGGCGGTCTCAGAACTCCTTATCTCGAAGTTCTGCAACACCTCTCCGCGCTCGTTGCCACCAAACGGAGGATTGGCAAGGATTACGTTCTTGCGGTCTTTCTCCTGTATCTGCGTGAGGTTGATAGCCAAGGTGTTAGCCTTGATGATGTTAGGGGCAGACACACCGTGGAATATCATGTTCATAGTGGCTATGATATAAGGCAACGGTTTCTTCTCTATGCCGTAGAACGTGCTGTGCTGGAGAATATCATTGTCGGTTGTTGAGCCAATCTTTTCCTCCATATAGTTGAATGCCTCACAGAGGAATCCGGCACTACCACAGGCAGGGTCATAGACGGTTTCGCCAATCTTTGGATCTACCACCTTCACTATGCTGCGGATCAAAGGGCGTGGAGTGTAGTATTCACCGCCGTTGCGCCCAGCATTGCCCATGCGCTGGATGTTGTTCTCGTAGAGCACGGTCATTTCGTGCTTGTCGTCAGCCGACTCAAAATGCAGTTCGTCAATCATATTGATGACCTCACGCAGATTGAAGCCCGACTTTATCTTGTTGTGCAACTCGTCGAAAATCTCGCCAATCTTGAATTCAAGCGAATTGGTGCTTGCAGCCGTTGCCTTCAGGCTTTTGAGGAACGGGAACAGCTTGTTGTCAACAAACTCCACGAGGTCGTTGCCCGTCATGGCGTTGATAACGTCTATCTTGCCGTCGGCAGTCTTAGGGGCAGCCCATTGCGACCAGCGGTTGAAGCCCGTGATGATGCGCTTGTACTGCTTGCCTTCAAGCTCAGCCTCGTCCTCGCGCTCGCTCTCAAGGTCGTCAAGATACTTGAGGAACAAGAGCCACGACTTCTGTTCAAGGTAGTCAAGTTCGCTGCTACAGCCAGACTCCTTCCATAGAATCTGGTCAATAGCCTTGAATGTGTTCTCGTATTGCATTTGCCTTATTGTTTGGGATTATCGAAATGTTCTAAATGCAAAAATATAAAAAATTATCAGATTAAGCAAGAAATACGTGTGTTTATTTTGAATTTTGGTGATTATTGCCTGTTTTATGCCGTTCTTGATTACTCTTCTTTGCTTTTTGGCATTGAGGAAATCTAAAGGGTTTTGCATTTATAAAAATAACGTCAGTTCGACGAATTCCATGTATGCATCTCCGATGCTTGTACTTTACAGAAAATTAATGCGAAATTAATGTGATATTAATGGGTAATTAACGTGAGTTCGACGAATTCAAGACTGCGAGGGCTGAAAGCCCGACACCTAATAGGGCAGTCCGTTAGGGCTGTTATTCTATAGATGCGTGATT
>CADCIQ010000088.1 GCA_902801425.1 uncultured Bacteroidales bacterium
CAGACTTTGAAGGGATTTATGCCAAATCTTGCCATATTTATGCCCAAAAGATGAGGATTTCTGTGGATTTTTAGCCAATATGTATAGTACAACCGATTGAGAAAGTTTTATTTAATTTAAGCACTTAGGGTGCATATCAACTCGCGCGTAATACTTTTTGATTTAGTAATCTCTGGGGTACATTATAAAAATTTCACGAGAGTTTTTAGAGAGGGGGGTGCACTTTTGCCTGTTTTTACCCTTTTGCTTGCTGATTATCAGTAGTTTACAACGCGTGTACCCCCCCCTAAAAATACCTTTTGGGGGTACACTTCAAAGAGAGGGGGGTGCACGCTTTCTTTTTGGCTTGATTTCCAGTATGTTATACCCATAAAAACGACAAAAGTGCACCCCCCTCTCGCAAAACTCTCGCGAAAAATATTTTTCATTTGCTTCAGGTTCGCTTCTCCTTCGCTACTAATCCGCTTCTAAACCGTTCCAAAGCCTATATATTGAATGGGAACTGAATGGGATTTACAACGGATTTGCAACGGACTTACATCGGACTTGCTACAAACGCACCTTGTGGTGCTTAGGCTTTCAAGAAAATTGATCACGATGGCCAGAAAATTCAACTCAGAAAATTTAGCGAACATAACGCACCTTTGGTGCTTGAACTGACAATAATTGCCAATTTTACCAATCTTTTCAATCTTTATTTTTTTTCAAGAATTAGAGAATTTGAGAATTTTTCTTTTGAATTTATAAGAATTTGAGAAATGTCGCTTACGCTCCTGCAATCACGCCCCATTCACAATGCTACGCAAGTAGCAAAATTTCTCTTTTTCGCATTAATTCAAAAAATCTCTAATTACTTCCCTATGGTCAGAGGGTCTTCGACAAATCTCTCTAATTCTTGATATTTTTATGGAAAAAGATTGCGCAGATTGGTAATTAACCTCAGTTCGACGAATTCATGGCAAACGCATCTCCGATGCTGAACTGACAATAATTACCAATCTTACCAATCTTTTTCCAATAAAAAATGATCAGCTTGCTGTTTACCATATAGGAATTCATCGAACTCACGTTAATTATTGTCAGTTAAAAACAACTTGTTGCTAATCTTCATCAATTCATCGTAGATGCTATTGATACTCCTCGGGGAGTTCATCCTTCCAGTTAGGATATGGATCAGAGAGGAGGTGCGAGTTATAGAAATGGCGGTTGCCTGTTACCTCTGGACCAAGGAATGGTGGGCGCTCGTATGCCTCGTTCTCGTCCTTTAGCTCAACTTCCGCAAAGAGAAGTCCTTCGTTAGCCCCGTGAAACTCGTCAACTTCGAAGGTGTGTCCGCCGAATGGCACAAGCCAACGGGTTTTATCGACTACACCTCCACGGCATAGCTTCAGCATCTCAAGCGCATCATCCTTTGGAATCTCGCGCTCAAACTCATATCTTGACATACCGCCATTGCGGGAAGGACCCTTGATGGTGAGGTATGCCTTTTCGTCACGCAGTCTTATGCGGACAGTGGCTCCCTGGCAAGCCATATACCCTTGTTGGATATGTGAGTGCGAGGAAGCCATTGTCTTGAAAGCCCCGTCCTTTGCTACAAGGAATTTTCTTTCTATCTCAAGCATGGAGGATTACATGGTAAGACTTGTGAATACTGCGAATATTATTCCAAGACCAAGGAGGACTCCGATAATCCAGCCAATAACCTTGTTACCTTCCTTCTCTTGCTTTGCTGCAAAGGCTGCACGCTTTGTGTTGCCTGTGCTGATTTTCTTTTCTTTGCTCATAGTAAAATAGTTTTATTGTTTAGTTGTTAGAGTTTTAACTTCTGTATAGGAGTACAAGAAGTACAAGGAGTTACGCTCCTAAAGTCGCTTAAGGAGTACAAGACGATAGATTTTCTCGTTGAAGGTTGAAATGATGAGGGATGAGGGTTTGTTACTGCCAAACCTTTATTCCACCAAGCCCTATTCCGTGCATAAGACATTCGTCTTGTACTCCTTGAACTCCTTGTACTCCTTATTACTCCTTTCAAATGGAGTTTATTCATCCACGACAGGGAACTCCATCAGGTATGCCTTGATGAAACCGTCGATTTTTCCGTCCATCACACCATCAACATCTGTTGTCTGGTAGTTGGTGCGATGATCCTTTACACGACGGTCATCGAATACGTAGGAGCGTATCTGTGAACCCCATTCTATTTTTTTCTTGCCAGCCTCGATCTTTGCCTGAGCCTCGAGTCGCTTCTTCATAGCACGATCATAGAGCTGTGATTTGAGCAATCGCATAGCGTTTTCGCGGTTCTGCTGCTGCTTACGGCTCTCGGTATTGGCAATGAGGATTTCCTCTTCCTCGCCTGTGTCTGGATCTTGGTACATATAGCGGATACGCACACCTGTCTCAACCTTGTTGACATTCTGACCACCGGCACCGCTTGAACGGAAGGTGTCCCAGCTAACACGGGCAGGATCAACATAAACCTCGATGGTATCGTCGATAAGTGGAGAGACGAAGACAGAGGCGAAACTTGTCATTCGCTTACCCTGTGCGTTGAAAGGGCTTACGCGGACGAGACGATGAACGCCCGACTCGCTCTTTAGATATCCGTAGGCATACTCACCACCTTCAATCTCCATAGTGACAGACTTGATTCCAGCCTCGTCAGCTTCTTCCAAATCGCTGATAGTAACCTTGTAACCGTGAGTCTCAGCCCAGCGCATATACATACGCCAGAGCATTGAAGCCCAGTCCTGTGCCTCCGTGCCACCTGCACCTGCGTTAATCTTCAGGACGCAAGCCATAGGATCCTCTTTCTGACGAAGCATATTGCGAAGCTCAAGAGCCTCGATAGCCGTGAGAGCACGCTTGTAGTCAGCATCCACTTCCTCTTCTGTCACCATTTCATCGCGGTAGAACTCCATTGCGAGAACGAGTTCATCAGTAGCGGTACGAACCTCCTCATAGCCATCAAGCCATTTCTTAATGTCCTTAACGAGTTTCATTTGCTCCTGAGCACGCTCAGGGTCTTCCCAAAAATCGGGAGCCTGAGTGCGGAGGTCTTCCTCCTCAAATTCTACTTTCTTCTTTTCGATGTCGAGATAGCGGTAAAGCGCGTCTGCTCGGTCTTGAATATCCTTTAATTGGTCTGCTGTGATCATATATTTTCAATTTTCGTATAACTCAAATTGTAGGTTTTAAGGTTTATTGGTTTTTAGGTTCTTAGGTCGGAGTTCTATTTGCGTTTCAGACCTTATGACCTTAAAGTAAATCGCTCAAATTTTTTTATAATCAAGAATTAGAGAATTTGCGAATTTTTCTTTTGAATTTAAAAAAGAATTAGAGAAATATCGCTTGCGCTCCTGTCAATCACGACTATTTCCAATGCTACGCAAGTAGCACCATTCTCTTTTTCTCATTAATTCAAACATCTCTAATTCTCAAATTCTTGATAAATAATTTTTTTGACCTGATAACCTCATAACCTTATAACCCAAGAAGTTGAGCTTGCGAGACTTCAGAATCATTCCTTGTACATTTCCTCAATTACGTCAGCGTAGTTCTTGTAGATGACATTGCGACGGCTCTTGAGAGTATTTGTAAGCTCGCCAGACTCCATTGTGAATGGCTTGGTGAGAAGTGTGAATCGCTTAACCTGTTCATAGCCTGCAAGTCCCTGCTGAAGGGTGTTGATGCGCTCTGTGAGCATCTTGATAATCTTCGGGTTCTTGCAGAGATCCTCACGCCCATCAAATTGTATGTTGTGCTCACGGGCATACTGCTCAAGAAGGGAATAGGCAGGAACGATGAGCGCAGATACGAACTTGCGCTGGTCAGCTACTATCACAATCTGCTCAACATACTTATCTACGAGAAGCTTTGCCTCTATTGCTTGTGGAGCTATGTATTTACCATTGGAGGTTTTGAAGAGATCCTTGATTCGCTCTGTGATGTAAAGCTCGCCATTCTCTAAATATCCTGCATCACCTGTATGGAAATATCCGTCTTCGGTGAAAGCCTCTGCATTGAGGTTGTCTCGCTTGTAGTAGCCCTTCGTTATTGTTGGACCTTTGAGGAGAATCTCGCTGTTCTCGCCAATCTTGATGTCAATACCCTCGATTGGACGACCTATTGAACCAATAGTGAAAGGCTCATCGCGATGGTCGCATGATACGGTTGCAAGACTCTCGGTAAGTCCGTAGCCCACAATCATCTTGATACCGATGGAATGGACGAAAACCTCCACTTCTGGCGAAACCGTAGCACCTGCGGTTGGGAAGATGTTTGGCTTGAGAATACCCAGTTCCTTGCGGACAAGTGAGAGAATTGTATTGTTTGCAACCTTATATTTGAGGGCAAGAGCGATAGGTGGTCGCTTGCCTTTTGACAGATAGCCGATGTTATAGCTTGCACCAATCTCAAGAGCGGAAAGAAGGAGTTTCCTCTGGAAAGGAGAAATTTTATCAAGTTTCTCCTGAACACCTGCATATACCTTTTCCCAGAAACGAGGAACGGCAGACATACAGGTTGGATGAGTCTCGCGCATAGACTGCTGAATCTCACGGGGATTGGTGTTTATGATAAGCGTTGCACCTTCATAGAGAGACAGGAAATCCCATCCACGCTCAAAGATGTGGGTGATAGGAAGGAAGGTAATTACACGGTCGCTCTCGCCAACAGGCACACATTTGTCGTTTGCCTCTATTGCTGCATGGAACTGGCTATAAGTCAGCATTACGCCCTTGCTGTCGCCAGAGGTTCCTGATGTATAGAGGATGTTCGCAAGGTCCTCTTCGTTAGCCTGTTTCCAAAGAGTCTCCACTTCCGTCTGGCGTGGATAGTCGTCAGCCATTTTGAGGAAGTCGGAGAAATAAATGGATGTTGTATCGTGGTTGGCACGAATAACAGACTGGTCATAGATGATGATGCGCTCAAGGGAAGGGCAGAGAGCCTGTACACGACGAGCCTTGTCGTATTGTTCCTGTTCACCTACAAAGAGAATGCGTATAGAGGCATCGTTGATGACATACTGAATCTGCTCCTCGCTGCTTGTAGCGTAGAAAGGAATTGTTACGGCACGAATGCCGAATGCTCCAAAGTCGGTAAAGATGTACTGAACGGAATTCTGGGAGAACACTCCGATGTTCTCCTGAACGTGTACGCCAAGATTGAGGAGAGCGTTTGACACGCGCTTCACCTTCTCGGCAAATCCCTTCCAGGATATTTCCTTCCACGTTGTACCGCCAAATTCACGGTAAACGAATACGGTTCTGTCACCGTATTTTTTTGCCTGTGCATAAGGAAGTTGAGAAAGATGGCATTTTGTCAGCATAATTCAGTTAAGATGTTTCAACTTTCGCATGGCTCAAGTTGTGGGTTTTGAGGTTTGTAGGTTTTCAGGTCAGCATCGTTATAAGCATTCCGACCTTATAACCTCTAACCTTCTAACCTCATAACCCATGAAGTAGAGCTTGCGAAACTTCTGTTATATTTAAATGCAAAAATACTAAATTAAGTCGAAATAAGGAAATGATAATCGTGTTTTTTTGTGTTTGAAGTGGAAAAATGGAGAAATTCTTGGATTATGTGCGGATTTTTATGTAAGTTTGCAGTCTCAAAACAGGAAATTATGACAACAGAAGAACTTACTCAGGAAGCCGTTTCGCTTCTTCAGAAACTAATAGCAACACCAAGTGTAAGTCGTGATGAGACCAAGGCTGCCGACATTATGCAGGAAGCAATGGAATCTTACGGATTTACTCCTACTCGTGTTGGTAATAATCTTTGGATTCTGTCTAAGGATTGGTCGGATAATCGACCTACGCTTTTGCTGAATGCTCATATAGATACCGTTAAGCCTGTAGCTTCATGGACGCGCGATCCATTTGCTCCAACTATCGAGGATGATACCTTGTACGGTCTTGGAAGTAATGATTGCGGTGGTGGACTTGTGTCTCTTCTTCAGGTGTTTAGGGAACTTGTGAACAGTAGGATAGCATTGCCTTATAACCTTGTGTATCTTGCATCATGCGAAGAGGAAGTGAGTGGAATTAATGGTATCAGAAGCGTTATTGATAGGTTGCCTAAGATAGATGTTGCCATTGTTGGAGAGCCAACAGGAATGCAGCCGGCCGTGGCTGAGAAAGGACTTATGGTAATAGACATGACTGCTCATGGGAAATCTGGTCATGCAGCTCGTGGAGAGGGTATAAATGCTATCTATGAGGCACTTGATGACATGTGCTGGATAAGGAATTATAAGTATCAGAAGGTAAGTGATTTCCTTGGTCCTACAGTCATGAACCTTACTGTTGTGAATAGCGGTACTCAGCATAATGTCATTCCTGATGAATGCAAGATGATTGTTGATGTCCGCACAAATGAGAACTATGACAATGAGGAAGTGTTCCGTTTCATAGATGAGCATACAAAGAGCGACTGCAAAGCCCGCTCATATCATCTTCGTTCTTCAAAGATTAGTCTTGACCATCCGCTTGTGAAGCGTTGTGTGGCAATGGGAAAGAAACCGTTTGGTTCGCCTACGCTAAGTGATCAGGCTCTGATGCCTTGGGAGTCTTTCAAACTTGGTCCTGGAGAGTCTTCACGTTCTCATAGTGCCGATGAATTCATCAAGATTTCAGAGATAAGAGATGCTATTGAGACGTATATCCAGCTTATAAATAAATGAAAAATGAAAAGTGAAAAATGAAAAATACAGATTACATTTGTTCGCAAATGTCTTGTTGGTAAGTTTAGCGAAAAACCTATCGCTGCATACTAACTTGTATTTTTCACTTTTCATTTTTCATTTAATTCAGCAAGTGATAGCTTCCGCCCGCCATTGAGAGGATGACACCTTTGTACGTATAGCGATTTCGTTTACGTGCAAATCTCTTTCTTTTAGGGCTTCAACAATAAGAGTCTCGTCAGGTGAGAGTTCTGGGAATAGCTGTCGTTCTATTCCCTTGTTTTTTGCCTTTTCCAGAATCTGGTCGTTCTCCCAACCCATTTCTATTATGAAGTCTTCAGCTGAGGTTATGAGTTGTGCGCCCTGTTTGCGGATAAGGTTGTTACAACCTGCACTATATGGTGCATTTACAGCCCCAGGGAATGCGAAAACATCGCGTGAATAGCTGTTGGCAATATCACAAGTGATGAGACCGCCACCCTTTGCCGCACTCTCAACAAGTATGGTGGCATCACTCATTCCGGCTACAATTCTATTGCGCTGAACGAAGTTGCGCTTCTCAGGTCGTGTGCCACGAGGATATTCTGATAACAATCCTCCATGTGTTACCATCTCCTTTGCCGTGTTGCGATGTATGTTTGGATATATAATATCAAGTCCGTGGGCAAGCACACCAACAGTATCCATTCCAACCTTCAAGGCATTCCTATGGGCTTGTATGTCAACACCGTATGCAAGTCCGCTGATTACAAGAATGTCAGGGTTCGTATTCTTCAGATCCTCGATGAAATGGCGGATTATGTCCTGACCATAGACCGTACATTGACGAGTTCCTATGATGCTAATAACCTTTGATGGGTTGAGATTCCCGTTTCCACAGAAATACAAAACGAGCGGAGCATCCTCACAATGAGTGAGGCGTTGAGGATAGTCCTCACAGCCGAAATGCAAAGCCTTGATTGAATGTGCCTCGCAGAACTTTAGTTCCTGTTCTGCGAGGACAAGGGCGTTATCAAGTCCTGAGAGCATCTGCTTCAAGTGAGGAGTTGCATCTGGAATGACATTTTCGATATGCTTTCTATTCTCTACGATAGCCGTAGCAGATCCAGCCTCTTGGTATAGTTGCATCAACTGAAGAGGCGACATCTGAGGCTTCAGCATCGTTAGTGCTATTGCGTTAAGTATTTCCATGAGATTATCGAGGTGTTAGTGATTATTCAGAATAGATGACTTGAACGAGGGTCTGACCGACTGCCTTTAGAGTGTTGATGTCAAGATGCTCCATATCATCGTTTACGGTATGCCATGTAGGACCGAATGAACTCTGGCTGCAATCTGGATAGAAAGGAATGATATCAACAGTTGGAATGCCAGCCTCGTTTACTGGTACATGATCGTCTGTTACACCTCCACCAACTTCATTTGCAAACACGCTACTGAAACCTGCATGACGGGCAGCAGACCATACCTTATCAACAATAGAAGCTGCATACCTCAACGAGAAGTGCTCTTGATAGATCTTTGCACCTTGACCGCCAACCATATCAAGGAGAATGCCAAACTGAGGTTCGTAGTTCTCTGGAAGGTTTTTTGCCCAATACTGAGCACCGAGAGCCCATGTATTCTCGCTATCCTCATTCTTCTCTGCCCATTGCGGAGTTCCGTAATCCTCAGCATCAAAGCATACAAGGTCAACGCCAATGGCAAGTGTCGTGTCATTCTGAAGAAGGCGAGCCAGTTCAAGCATCACGCCAACACCAGAAGCACCATCATTTGCTGCAAGCACAGGCTTGTGCCAGTTGGCAGAATCTGGGTCATTATCAGCCCAAGGACGACTATCCCAGTGAGCGCAGATAAGGATGCGTCTCTCTGCCTGTGGGTTGAAATGTGCTATGATATTGGTGGAATGGAGCTTTGTGCCATCCCAGCCTGTGAGATCAGCCTTCTGTGTCTCTACCTCCAAGCCAAATCCCTTGAACTTATTTACTATCCATTCCTCGCAGAGGTCATGCGCCTTGCTATTCATTGTTCGTGGACCGAAGTCGCATTGTGCCTGACAATAGGCCATTGCAGAATCTGCCACAAAAGCAGGACCTACTGGCTGTAGAACTTCTTCTGTCGTTTGCTTGTTGCTTTTACAAGAAGAGAAAAGCGCAGCAACTAAGAGGAAACTAAGGAAAATGTATTTACTTCTCATATATAAGTTTTTATTTTGCTTTTTGAACTTCTGTCATTACGCGGAGCCAGTTACCGCCCCATATCTTGGCAATGTCACTTTCTGAATAGCGACGGCGAAGAAGCTGACGGGTAAACTGCTGAATATCTGACGCATCACGCATTCCACGTACGCCACCATCACCATCGAAATCTGTACCGATACCCACATGGTCAATGCCCATTATCTCTATTGCGTGTTCAAGATGCCTGATTCCATCGAGAATATCCGCCTCGCCTGTCTTTTGCAGGAATCCGTGATAGAAAGTGGTATGAACAACTCCACCTTTCTTTGCTATTGCTCGTAACTGGTCATCTGTTAGGTTGCGAGGATGATCACAAAGAATGCGAGAGTTTGAGTGAGAGCAAACAATAGGCTTCTCGCTGATTTCAAGGGCATCATAGAAACTCTTCTCGCCTGCATGACTCATATCCACCATGATACCAAGGCGGTTCATTTCCTTGATCACCTGTTCGCCAAATTCAGAAACACCGTTGTGTGTGTTACAACCACGGGCAGAATCGCAAATGCCATTATCGCCATTATGGCAAAGCGTCATATAAACTATTCCACGATCTGCGAAATGCCTTAGCTTGTCAAGACTATGCTCAATGGCAAGACCATTCTCAATTCCGAGCATTATGCTCTTCTTGCCCAGTTGCTTGTTGGCATAGAGATCTGCGGATGTTCTTGCTATGCCAAGATAGTCAGGTACTCGGGCAACAGTAGATTCTATGATGTCAAATATGGAATCTGTGTAGGTGGCAGGTGTAATAGACATCCTTCCCTTTGGGAAGGCTTGGTTAGGCTTTACATTCTCATAGAACTCCTGTCCTTCCTTTGGCTGTGGAAGATAAGCCACCATGATTGTTGCATCCTGACGACCATCCGTCATCTTGTGGAGATCAACAAGAATACGACTGTCTCGCTTTGTGAAGTCAACACCCTCATGGAAGAACATCGGGGTGTCACAATGAGTGTCGAGAGTAAGGACGCGAGAATGTATTTCACCCACATTCTTATATTCCCTTGCAGAATCAACGAGCCATTTGAACAAGGGAAGTCCGTCCTTGCCAAGCCATTCAGGATGCCATTGCACACCCATCACGTTCTTGTATTCCGTACTCTCAATAGCCTCTATTATTCCGTCCTTTGAATGGGCTGTGGCACGGAAGAGAGAGCCGGGATTATCAACAGCCTGATGATGGAAAGAGTTGACAGGGAGGAATCCGATTCGGTCGTGATAAACGGAAAAAAGAAAGCTTCCTTCTTCTATAATAACCGAATGAGTAGCTTCTTCTCTATCCGCATCCTGCGAATGCTTGATCGTTGCTTGTGAACTGATATCCTGTGCAACGTGTCCTCCAAGAGCCATTGCGAGAGTCTGAATACCTCGGCAGATGCCCAAAATGGGAATCTGCTTGTTATAGGCAAGACGGGTGAGGATAAGCTCGGCAGCATCGCGTTCCTTATTTATATTATGTAGTTTTGGCGAAGGCTCTTCTCCGCACCATAGCGGATTATAGTCGCCACCACCAGTTAGCAGAATGCCGTCCACCTTATTTAGGGTATCGGCAATTATTGCTGTGTCGGCAATAGGTGGTATAATAACAGGAACGCCACCAGCGCTGATGATCTGCTTGTAATAGCGGTCACGCACCGTGGCGTCTATATCTGAATAGTTAGCCGTTATGCCAATGACAGGACGGCTCTCTGCCTCTGGGAAGTTTTCGTAGGCAGAAACTAAAAGATCGTCTAATGAGTAGTTCATACCTCGTGATTATGAAGGATGAAGAGCCTCGTATTACTCTTCTGCGCGAACTGGAATCTCACGCTTGATGCTCTGCTCCAAAGAGATGAGTGTCTCTGTAGAAACAACACCGTGGATGCATTGCAACTGGTTGTTGAGCAGATGCATAAGCTGCTCGTTGTCACGCACGTAGAGCTTTACGAGCATAGTGTAAGGACCAGTAGTGAAATGGCATTCCACAATCTCTGGGATGTTCTGGAGCTGCTTAACTACATCCTTGTACATAGAACCGCGCTCAAGTCGGATACCTACATAGGTACAAGTGCTGTAACCAAGTGATTTTGGGTTTACATCAAAACCGCTACCTGTTATCACGCCATCCTCTATAAGGTGCTGTACGCGCTGGTGGATAGCTGCACGTGAAACTCCGCATTCTGCTGCCACGTCCTTGAAAGGAATACGCGCATTAAGGGCGAGAATGCTCAGAATTTTCTTGTCAAGTTTATCAATTTTTTCCATCTCAATTATTGAGTAATAAATTGTTCTTCTTGTGATTTTATGTCATTGTTTGACTCAAATTGTAAGCAAAATTACTCAATAAACCTGAATTGTGCAACATTTTGACAGGGAAATTACGAAAAAGTCGTTATTTTGCTAACAAATTAACACTTTTTGCCATTTCAAGAGCCTTATTTTCTGCTGCTTCCATGATTTCTCGCTCACCCGGCCCTTTGTCGTTGATGCCGCAGAGGTGCAGTATTCCGTGGATGATAACCCTGAAAAGTTCTTCCTCGTATGGCTTGTTAAAGAGTTCGGCATTACTCTTCACGGTATCAAGACTGATCACGAGATCGCCGTTTATTATATCATCTTCGTCATAGTCGAAGGTGATAATGTCCGTGTAGTAGTCATGCCCGAGATACTCATTGTTCACCTCAAGAATCTTCTCATCATCCACGAACAAATAGCCTATCTCGCCAACCTTACGGCCATACGAAGCTGCTACCTGCTTAATCCATGCGGAAGTATCGCGCTTGCGAATCTTCGGCATCTTTACGTTTTCTGAATTATAGCTAATCATAATTACTAATTGCGAATTACGAGTTACGAATTACCTATTTTGTTTCTTCGTTTGAAGAGCGAAACGTGTTATTGTTTATGATTTGCATTAATGATTGTCAGCAATCGCTCGATAGCGCCCCGAAGGGGCAAAAACTCATAGCCTAGGGCATCGCCTTAGGTAAATGGCGGTTGGTAATTTCGCCCTGTAAAGGCAAAAGCATTACATCAGATTGGAGCTTTTGCCCTTACAGGGCGTTAGCTATCCCTCTGTTTTTCCCAGGGCGATGCCCTGGGCTATGTGCTTTTGGGCTTTCTGCCCGCCTGTCGTGTAATTGCGTATAATCATTTTACATTACACTTTACCCTTTACTCTTTACCCTTTGGGGATGAACCGACTCACATCTTTCCCAAACATCTCCAAAGTCCTTACCATGCTTGACGAGAGTGCGGAAAACTCTGGACGGGAATAGAAGAGGATAGTATCCAAGCCATTGCTCAAAAGCCTGTTGAAATCAGCCTGATCACGCTCGTACTCATAGTCCTTTATAGAGCGAACACCCTTGACTATTGCCACAGCGTTGTGCCTTTCCGCAAGATCCACGGTGAGGTCTGAGTATGCCTCTACAATCACGCGCGGATCATTTTCGTACACCTTCCTTATCTGGGTTACGCGCTCCTCAATCTCTGGACTCATGAAGCCCTCCTTCGACCCTTTGTCTGGATTGTATCCAATACCGATGACAATCTGATCAAAGATTTTCAAAGCGCGCTCCACTATGTCTGCGTGACCGATAGTGAAGGGATTGAAAGTGCCTGTGAAAAGTGCTGTCTTCATATCTTAATCAAAGAATGATGGGCTAATGATGTTACTGTTAGTGCGATACATATCCCTGCCGAGATGGTTGTATGCGAGTTCTGTTGCCATACGACCTCTTGATGTCCTCTTTAGGAAACCTTCCATTATGAGGTAAGGCTCATAAACATCCTCCACGGTTCCTGCATCCTCGCCAATAGCGGTTGCAATAGTTCCAACACCTACCGGACCGCCTTGGAACTTGTCAATGATAGTTGTGAGAATCTTGTTGTCGATGTCGTCAAGACCGTATTCATCTATGTTGAGGGCGGTAAGGGCAACCTTTGCTATCTTCGTGTCTATCTTGCCGTTACCTTTCACCTGAGCGAAATCACGAACACGACGGAGAAGTCCGTTGGCTATACGAGGCGTACCTCTTGAACGGCGTGAAATCTCATCGGCAGCCTCGTCGGCAATAGGCATTCCGAGCAGTCGGGCAGAGCGCTTTATGATGTGCGAAAGCGTTTCGGGGTCGTAATATTCAAGGTGCATATTGATGCCGAAACGAGCACGCAGAGGAGCTGTGAGGAGTCCGCTGCGGGTAGTGGCGCCAATTAGCGTGAACGGATTGAGATCTATCTGGATTGATCGGGCGGAAGGTCCCTTATCTATCATGATATCAATGCGATAGTCCTCCATTGCCGAGTAAAGGTATTCCTCCACTACTGGTGAAAGACGGTGTATCTCGTCGATGAAGAGCACATCGTTCGTCTCAAGTGAAGTGAGGATGCCTGCAAGGTCGCCCGGCTTGTCGAGCACAGGACCAGAGGTGAGCTTGAACCCCACGCCCAGTTCGTTGGCAATAATGTTGCTGAGAGTGGTCTTTCCAAGTCCAGGAGGGCCGTGGAGTAGGGTATGGTCGAGAGGTTCTCCACGGAACTTTGCAGCTTCCACAAAGACCTGCAGATTCTCCACCACGCTCTTCTGTCCGCTGAAATCCTCGAATTGCAGCGGGCGTAGTGCTTTCTCAAACTCCTTCTCGGAACTGGAAACGCGTTCTTCGTGTATGTTGAAGTCTTCTGTCATGAGGGGCAAAGTTACTCATTTTTCTTGAATAGGCAAAAAATATGAGCATATAATTCTCGTTTTTCGGCTATTTATATTATTTTTGTAGCGGAAAAGAATTTACTCACCCGTAATACGTTCTGAAATGGACATTTCAAAGGCTACTCTTGATTTCGTCTGCAAGCATGCAAATGATGATGTAAGGAAACTCGCGCTCTCGGCAAAGAGAGCGGAGGGGCTTGACCTGTCGTTTGCCCTTGATCAGATTGCCGGCAGACAGAAGGCGAAGACCAAGCTTCCTTCATGGCTTGCTATTGCCGAAAAACCCAATGGCGAGAGTACGGATGAGGCTCACTTCCTTGTCTTCCCTCCTCATATCTCTATGGAACAATGCTCATCTGAGCAAACGGCACGCTACAAAAAGCGCATTCTCGATAGGCTTCTCGCCTCAATTCTCGACCAAGATCGGTCGAGAAATGCCCATTTCATCGATATGACTGGCGGCTTTGGTGTGGATTTCTCCTATCTTGCGCAAGGCTTTGCTGAGGCCACCTATGTGGAGCGTCAGGAGCATCTATGCGAGATTGCAAGGCATAATTTCCCGTTGCTTGGCTTGCCTCATGCTAATATTATTTGCAAAGAGCTTGAAAGCCCCTTCGAGCTCCCAGTCTTGGGAACCGACCAGCAAGGGATCGTGGTCTTCATAGATCCTGCCCGTCGTGATACTAACGGCAACAGAACATACGCCATAGGCGATTGCACCCCCAATATCCTCGGTTTCATCGGCGAATTGTTGAACAGAACGGCTGTTGTGATGGTTAAGCTGTCCCCTATGCTCGACTGGCATCAGACGGTAGAGGACATAAACCGCGCCTCTGGTTCGGGAAATGCCGTTAGGGAGGTTCATATCGTATCCACTCAAAATGAGTGCAAGGAACTATTGCTCGTGCTTTCTGAGAGAAACGAGAGTGCTCTTGAGGTATATTGTGTTAATGATGACGAGGTGTTTGTCTTTACTCCGGGCAAGGCAAATGCCCCTATCTCTGAATCAAGGAGCACGGAAAGGCTCTTTGTGCCTAATGCCTCTGTTATGAAAGCCGGTTGTTTCTCGGAAGTGGAGAACCGTTTCGGCATTAGGCAGATAGCCCGTAACTCTCATCTCTTTGTCGGGGGAGTGGATGTTGAGGGCTTCCCCGGTCGTGTGTTTAACATCCTGTGTGTCACGACAATGAACAAGAAGGAACTGAAATCTGCCCTTGCCGGAATTGATAGGGCTAACATTTCAGTTCGCAACTTTCCCCTTTCGCCTGAGCAGCTTCGTAAACGCCTTAAGATCAAGGATGGTGGTGACATTTACCTCTTCGCCACCACAACAGATGAAGAAGAACACGTTATTTATGTTACTGGAAAAGATTCCGCTTGCGCAGAGTTTTTGGAAAGCAAATTAGGAGTAAATTAAATCAGTAAATTATATTCAGTAAATTTTTCGGATAAATCAGATAAATCCGTTTCCCTTTATTTTTTTTCGAACGCAGAAGACACAGAATAAACGGACTTGCTATTTGCTTTCGTCTTCTAAAAAAAAAGGGGAAAACCAATAAAAACATATAAAAACAAAATGTTTTCTCATGTTTTCTTTTGTTTTAATTGGTTTTTCTAAATGGCGAAAGCAACTTATGCGACAAATCTCGTGCTTTCTGTGGTCAAAAGAAAAGTGAAACGGATTTATCTGATTTATCTGAAACTCCGCTCTATGTCCGAAGTAATTACCATTAAAATACTATTAAATTACAATTAATTTACCATTAAAATACCATAGTTAATGGTAATATTATGGTATTATTATGGTAATATAATGGTATTATAATGGTATTATCATTGGAGGGAAAGCGGAGGAAAAGCGTTGTTAAGAGGGAATTTCAACGAGGGGAAAAACATGTAGAATCAAGAAGAAAAACTATTTTTTGCATAAATATTTGGAAAAATCGGAAATTTTGTGTATTTTTGCATTCAAATATTGTGTAAACGACAATTAGTCTGTAAACTTATAAACTATAAATAATATGAGAAAGTATTTACTTCTTCTATTCTTCACCCTTTTCTCATTCTCTGCAATTCATGCGGAGATAACATGGAATCTGTCTGAAGACGGTACGTTGACCATATCAGGAACTGGCGATATACCTGGTTCTGCAGGTGCTCCTTGGTATTCTAGATTTTATGAAATCAAGAAAGTTATAATCAAAGATGGTGTAACGAATATTGGAGAAAATGCTTTCTCTCACTATACGGCTCTTACCTCAGTCGAAATTCCTAACTCTGTAACGAGTATTGGAGAAAGTGCTTTTTTCCTGTGTACGAGCCTCACCTCAGTAACAATTGGAAATTCTCTGACGAGAATTGGGAATCGTGCTTTCGGAACTTGCACCGCCCTCCTCTCTGTCGAATTTCCGAACTCTGTAACGAGTATAGGAGATTCGGCTTTCGAAAGTTGCGTAGCTCTCACCTCTATCACGATTCCCAATTCTGTAACGAGTATTGGAAATAATGCTTTCGTTAATTGCGTTAATCTCAAATCATTCACTTTTAAGGGAAGTACCCCTCCTGAACTTGCGATTAATTCCATATTTACTACTGGTAGTAAAATCCCCGTATATGTTCCTGCTAATAGCATAGAGGTATATAAGGATGCATTGGGGGACAATTATGATGTCCAGGCAAATCCGAAGCAGTTATTCCTGACTGGCAACAACTTTTATCTCCAAGATTCGCAGATTGATGGTGCTGATGTTTCCTTTACCCGAGATTTCACTACGAACTGGGAGGCAATATATCTTCCATTCTCTCTGAAATACGAGGATTGGAAGGATGATTTCGAAGTTGCTCGTATAAATGGTATTCACCAGTATGACAAAAATGATGATGGCAGAATAGACAAAACCGAATTGGAGTTTGTAAAAATGACGGATGACGAATCTGTTATTTATCCGAACACCCCTTATCTCATCAAGGCAAAGAAAGCAGGCGAGAAGACTCTATCCGTTGAGAATACAACTGTATATAAGGCAGATGTGAATCAAATTGAATGTTCTACCACTACCGAAAAGTTCATCTTTAGAGGAAATTATAAGAGAATCGCTTATTTTGTAATAACAACAGAAGGGTATTATATTATAGAGAATGGTCAGCTCAGTAATAACTCAGTTTATAGTCTTCCCCCTTATCGTTGGTATATGAAGAGGGAAAACCGTAATTCTGCTTATGGCATAAATAACAATAATACGGCAAAGGAGATTTCTATCAGAGTGGTTGGTGAAGAGACTACTGGCGTAGCTAACATCCAACACGCATCTCCTAACACCCAGACCTACGACCTTAACGGCAGAAAGGTGAATGAGAATAACCTCAAGCCGGGAATATATGTCAGGAACGGTAGGAAATTCGTGGTGAAGTAATTCACAGGTTATGAGGTTAGAAGGTTATAGGGTTGCAAGGTCTGCATCGCTATAACCCTTATTCGCTAAGGCTCGTCAAGCTAAAGCAAGTCCGACCTGAAAACCTTAAAACCTATAAACCATTAAACCTTTTAAAAAATATGAAAAAGAATTTATTACTTATTTTATTATGTCTTTTCTCATTCTCCGCAATTCATGCGGAAAATAAATGGGAAAGTGAACCTGATGGTATGGAGTGGTATCTGTCAGTTGATGGTACGTTAACTGTATCAAAAGAAGGCGATATGTCAAATTATGACGAAGGAGAAACTCCTTGGGATCGTCAACGTGATAGAATCAAGAAGATTGTAATCAAAGAAGGTGTGACGCGTATTGGAGATCTTGCTTTCGGTGGCTGCCGGAATCTCACCTCAGTCGAAATTCCGAACACTGTAAAGAGTATTGGAGTTCGTGCTTTCGTAGAATGCAAGAATCTCCCCTCAATCGAAATCCCTAACTCTGTAACGAGTATTGAAGAGCAAGCTTTCTCTCTTTGCGATCATCTCACTTCAATCGAAATCCCTAATTCTGTAACGAGTATTGGATATCAAGCTTTCTATAATTGCTACGAACTCGCCTCAGTTACAATTGGCAACTCTGTGACGGATATTGCAAAAGAGGCTTTCTATGCTTTACCAGCTCTCACCTCTATTACTTTTAAGGGAAGTAATCCTCCTGAGGTTTTGGCAAATGTTTTTAAGGCTCCCAATGAGAATGTCTCTGTATATGTTCCTGCAAATAGCATAGAGGATTATAAGAAAGAGTTGGGAGGCTTGAGCTCAAAAGTAAAGGGAGCAATAATTCTGGCGGATGATGAGGCATATACCAGAGAGTCAGATGCTGAAGGTGTTGCTGCTTTCTATACCCGTAACTTCACTAATGTGAACTGGCAGGCAATATATCTTCCTTTCTCTTTGAAATACGAGGACTGGAAGGATGATTTCGAGATGGCTTATATCAACGGTATTATCCAGAGGGATAATGATGATGACGGCGAGATTGACGAGACAGAACTGGAGATAATAAAGATGAAGAAAGGCTCTACCCAGCCTAACGCCCCATATCTCATCAGGGCTAAGACTAAGGGCAAGAAGACTTTCTTCGTTAAGAATACAACCGTATATGCTGCTCCTGAAGAGAGTTATGTGGATTGCTCTACCACTA
>CADCIQ010000089.1 GCA_902801425.1 uncultured Bacteroidales bacterium
AACATTCTATCAGAGCTTGCAACGTGGCTGGGAGGACTGATACTGATCATGGGCTTAGCCCAGATAAATCACGAGTTTCCCTCACCAGCAGGTCGATTCTTCCTTCTTACAACAAAGGTAATAAATCTGACCTTATTAAGCAAAGATTATCCTATCTTTTTCTTAGACGCTGCAAACTTAGAGATATATCAGAAAAATCTGTTTCCCCTATTATTTTTTACTGTTAAATTATCAATAATCCGTTTAGAAGAAAATTCGTCGAGATTTGTCGAAGACCTACCTTACCATAGGGAGGTAACTCATGTTATGATAAATTGTTTCTTGATTTTTTCCTTACCTCATATAGATTCATCTCCATCATCCCTTTTGGCTCTTTCCATGCCGTTTCTATGCAATTTTAGGCAACTTTGCGCAAAAGATGAAAAATGAATGAAATAATTTTGTTTTTATTTGCGTATTTCGTGATGATTTTGTATCTTTGTGCCAAAATAAAAGAAACTGAGGCGAGGTTATAATATTGACAAAGGCAATACAATGGAACTGATATGGAATGCCTCTTTGGCAAAGTCGTTTTCTGATAACATGACTCTTAGCCTTGAATGCTTTGATATTCTGAATCAGCGTAAACTGATAAGACAATATGTTCGTGGTTACTCAAGGGACGAGATTCAGTCTAATGGTATCAGAAGATATGTCATGCTGCGATTTGTTTGTAGATTGAATTCCTCAAAAAAACAGGGAAATAGAGGAGAGAGATTATGGAATGTCGGCTGATTTCTAAAAATATGTGAATTTCTGCCTTTACTTTGTAAAGAATTCATATTTTTTTAGTAACTTTGCATTCTATGAATTTTGATAATAAGTTGAAAAAAATAGTTTGGGGGACCTTAATGTCAATCTTCTCACTCTCTGTGAACGCACAGCAAGTGGAGTGTGAGGATACTTGTCAGCATATTCACGGAATTGACATTTCGCACTATCAGCGTGATGTGTTCTGGGAGGCTGTGGGTAGTACAAAGATGGCATACGTCTATATCAAGGCTACGGAAGGTGGCGACAGAATAGACCACATGTATGAGCAGAATATCCAGATGGCTCGTCAACATGGGATTAAAGTGGGATCATATCATTTCTATCGTCCTAAGGCAGATCAGGAGGAGCAGTTGAGGAATTTCCTCACGCAATGCCGTCCTGAGGAGCAGGATCTAATCCCGATGATTGACGTGGAGACTACGGCAAGGCTTGATTCCGCAGAGTTTTGTGACTCGTTGTTCAAGTTCCTTGAACTGGTGGAGCATGCCTATCGTCAGAAGCCACTCATCTATACCGGGGCAAATTTCTATGATAAATATCTTCAGGAGAAGCTTGATAGGTATCTCATAATGATTGCCCAATATACAGAGAGAGAGCCTGTATTGGCTGATGGTCGTGACATTACCTTGTGGCAATACACAGGTAGAGGTCGTCTGGCGGGCATCAGCGGTCATGTGGATAAATCCCGATTCATGGGAAACCATACTCTGCGTGAGTTGAGGTTTAGGCAGAGAAAGGCCTCTCCCCCCGCCCTCCCCCGTAGGGAGGGAGCCGGAATGCGCACGGAAGATGAGCAATAATTTTTGTGTTCGAAATTATTAAACGATAAATACATTAAAACATCCTTCCCGTGGGGAAGGCTTGGTTAGGCTTTATGGCAATAATAAAATGTCCTGAATGTGGACATCAAGTTAGTGATATGGCTCCTACTTGTCCGAATTGCGGTGTAGAGATCGCGGGGAAGGTAGTGAAGTGCCCAGATTGCGGTGAGATATATTTCCGCAATCAGATGCTTTGTCCGACTTGTCATCGCCCTACGACTTCCACTCCGACGCAGCGACCAGTACCAGTTCGTCATACAGAACCGATAACTCCTGTTGTCAAGCCAAAGCCGGAACATGAGCCGGAGCCAGAAAAGAAATCATACACAAAACTCATCGTGAGTCTTGTGATTGCCCTCGCCTTGTGTGGAGTGGTAGCTTTCTACTATAATGATATGAACCGTCAGAAGGAAGAGGCTGATTTCGCGCTTGCGGCACAGAGTACCGATCCTTTGGTTATAGAGCAATATCTTAACGAGCATAAGGATGAGAATCCAGAGCATCGTGATTCGCTTCAGGCTCGACTTGCCGTTATACAGGAAATGGACAAGGAATGGACAGATGTGTTAGTGAGTGGCTCGCGCGATCAGATAGAGCATTATGCAAAGACGCATCCAGATTCTCCCCATAAGGCAGAGGCTATGGATAAGCTTGACTCAATGGACTTTGCCCATGTGATGAAGGACAAGACGATGGATGCCTTTGCCTTATATGTGAAGCAGCATCCAAACGGTCGGTTCGTGAATGATGCCCAGGCGGCTATTGATGCCATAAAGATGACCCAGTTGCAGCCAGAGGAAACGAAGATGGTCAAGGCTCTGTTTAAGAAGTTCTTCCAGTCGGTAAACTCACGCAACGAGGGCGGTATGCTTGCTACGGTAGCTGACCAACTGACAAGTTTTCTCGGACAGGCAAGTGCTGGCAAGGCTGATGTCGCTACATTCCTGAAGAAAATTTACAAGTCGGATATCACCAATATGAATTGGCATATCATCGACGACTACAAGATAGAAAAAAAGGCTGGAACAAAGGGTGCCGCGGATTATGTCGTGCAGTTTACTGCCGAGCAGAACATATCCCGCACGGATGCCACTCAGCCAACATATAACAGATACCAGATCTCTGCCACGGTAAGCTCCGACGGCAAGATATCGGGACTGAATATGAAAAGAATGATAAATCCATAATGGCCCCTCACCCGTCACTATGTGACACCCTCTCCCCAAGGGGCGAGGGAAAAGTTACATTTGGAACGCTATGGGGGTGAGGCTCATGATTTGAGATACTAACTTCCTCCTCGCCCCTTGGGGAGAGGATGCCCGTAGGGCAGGTGAGGGGCTGTTATTTTTTTTTATTTACACACATCGTGCATTTCAAGTGGATATATAATACACCATCGCCGACTTTGATGCGACAGGCGAGCGAATTGAGTGAAAAACTCAATATCGCTCCTGTGCTTTGTCGTCTTCTTATTGAGCGTGGAATAACGACGGAGTCAGCGGCA
Source organism: uncultured Bacteroidales bacterium (assembly GCA_902801425.1). Lineage (GTDB taxonomy): Bacteria > Bacteroidota > Bacteroidia > Bacteroidales > Bacteroidaceae > Prevotella. Next base: position 3,139 of record CADCIQ010000089.1, read on the forward strand.
AAGCGTTTTTTCCGTCCTCAGCTAAGTGACCTCATAAATCCGTTCCTGATGAAGGATATGGATATTGCGGTGGATAGGCTCAATGATGCCATGGGGCGTAAGGAACGTATCATGGTGTATGGAGACTATGATGTGGACGGCTGTACGGCTGTTGCCCTCGTATATAAGTTCCTGCGTCTTTACTATTCCAATATAGAATACTACATTCCTGATCGCTATGATGAGGGGTATGGAGTTAGTCATAAGGCTATCGATATGGCGAATGAGAATGGCGTGAAGCTGATTATCATTCTTGATTGTGGAATAAAGGCGCATGAGCAGATTGAGTATGCCAAGACTTTGGGCATTGACTTCATCATCTGTGACCACCATGTTCCTGATGATGTATTGCCTCCTGCCGTGGCTATCCTTAATCCTAAGCGTGCTGATGATTCCTATCCTTTCAAGCATCTCTGTGGATGTGGGGTGGGCTTTAAGCTGATGCAGGCTTTTGCCAAGAATAACGGTATTCCGTTCTCTCGTCTCATTCCGCTTCTTGATCTCTGTGCCGTAAGTATTGCTGCTGATCTTGTGGAGGTTACGGATGAGAATCGTGTTTTGGCTTATCATGGATTGAAGCAATTGAACCAGAATCCTTCCGTCGGACTAAAGTCTATTATTGATATCTGTGGACTATCGGGTAGGGATATATCAATGTCGGATATTGTCTTTAAGATTGGTCCCCGTATCAATGCTTCTGGACGTATGGAGAATGGCAAGTTGTCGGTTGATCTCCTTGTGGAGAAGGACTATAACGTAGCTATTCAGGCTGCTAAGAATATTGATGCCTATAATGAACAGCGTCGTGATATTGACAAGCAGATGACCGATGAGGCTAATGGCATCGTGGAAAAGCTTGAGAGTCAGAGACATCGCTCAAGTATAGTGCTCTATGATGAGAACTGGAAGAAGGGTGTTATCGGTATTGTGGCTTCAAGATTGACGGAAATCTATTTCCGTCCAACGGTAGTGCTTACCCGTGACGGACAATTCGCTACTGGTAGTGCGCGTTCGGTTGCAGGCTTTGATGTATATTCTGCCATAAAGAGCTGTCGTGATCTGTTGATTAACTTCGGCGGTCATACATACGCTTGTGGCTTGACTATCAGATGGGAGAATGTGCCAGAATTCTGCAAGCGTTTCTATGCCTATGTAGAGGATCATATTGAGCCTACACAGACGGAGGCAACCCTTGCCGTAGATGCCGTGATAGACTTTAGGGATATTACTCGTCGCCTGTATCATGACCTCAAGCGCTTTGCTCCTTTCGGACCTGGAAACGTGAAGCCTACATTCTGCACTCGTAACGTGTATGATTTCGGTACTTCAAAGGTCGTAGGTCGTGAACAGGAGCACATCAAACTTGAGCTTGTTGATTCAAATTCAAATACCGTGATGAATGGTATAGCCTTCGGGCAGTCGGCTTCTGCAAGATATATCAAATCCCGTCGTTCCTTCGATATAGTATATACCCTCGAAGAGAATATCTACAAGCGTGGCAATGTTCAGCTTCAGATAGAGGATATTAAACCTAATGAGGATTAAAAGAAAATTAAAAATGAAAAGTGAAAAATGAAAAATACAAATTACGCTTTTCGCTGAAGTACTAATCTGTATTTTTCATTTTATAATTTTTCATTTTTCATTTAACCTTAGGCTCCTATGGACTACCTTTCCATCCTTCGGCAATATTTCGGTTTCTCCGCGTTTAGGGGAATCCAGAAAGAGATTGTTGAGAGCATAGGATCCGGTCATGATACTCTTGGATTGATGCCTACGGGTGGCGGTAAGAGTATTACGTTTCAGGTTCCAGCTCTTGCTATGGAAGGGGTGTGTCTTGTCATCACTCCGCTTATTGCCTTGATGAAGGATCAGGTGCAGCATCTTCGTGACAGGGGTATTCTTGCTGCTGCCATCTATTCGGGATTGAGTCATGCAGAGGTACTTCAGGTATTGGATAATGCCGTTTACGGTGGCGTGAAATTCCTGTATGTTTCGCCAGAACGCTTGTCGTCCCCTCTTTTCATTACTAAGATTCAGCAGATGCGTATCTGCTTCATCACGGTTGATGAGGCACATTGTATCTCACAATGGGGCTATGATTTCCGTCCTTCCTATCTTCGCATAGCTGAGATAAGGAATATCCTTGAGCCTCAGGACGAAACAGTTGATACACCCAAATACACCATTCCTGTTCTTGCCCTTACTGCAACGGCTACTCCGAAGGTCGTGGATGATATTCAGGAACGCCTCGCTTTTTCTGAGAAGAGAGTGGTGAGGATGTCATTCAAGAGAGATAATCTTGTGTATGTGGTTCGGCGTACAGACAATAAGGAGGCTGAGCTTATCCATATCCTCAATTCCGTTCAAGGCTCTGCAATAGTATATACCCGTTCACGTCAGAACACAAAGGATGTGGCAAAGATCCTTTCTTCAAATGGTATTCCTGCCACTTTCTATCATGCCGGACTTGATTTCGCCGTAAAGGATCAGCGACAGCACGATTGGCAGAATGATGAGGTTCGCGTTATGGTGGCTACTAATGCCTTTGGTATGGGTATTGACAAGCCTGATGTGCGTATTGTCGTTCACATGGATTGCCCGGATTCCCTTGAGGCTTATTTTCAGGAAGCAGGTCGTGGTGGTCGTGACGGAAATAGGGCGTATGCGGTCTTGCTTTATAGCAGATCGGACAGGCGTAATCTCCTTACTCGTATTCAGAGCGCCTTTCCTGAAAAAGACTATATAAGAAAGGTGTATGACGATCTTTCTTATTTCTTCCAGCTTGCGTTGTATGATGGGGAAGGGGCTCGCTATGAGTTTAATATAGATCGTTTCTGTCTGGTGTTCAAGCATTTCCCAACTTATCTTTCCGGGGCTTTGTCCGTTCTTCAGCGTGCTGGTTATATAGAGTATGATGCAGATCCTGACAATCATCCTCGATGTCAGTTCCTGCTTCCTCGTGATGGTCTCTATCAGCTTCGCGGACTTTCAGAGAATGAGGATGCTGTTATGACGGCTTTGCTGCGAGTCTATTGCGGATTGTTCTCCGACCTTGTATATATAGAGGAGGCGAGGATTGCGGATTACTCGCATTTGCCTGTGGATATTGTTCGTGTGGTTCTGAAGTCACTTGCAGGTCGTAGGATATTAAAGTATATTCCTCGCAGGAATGTGCCTATCATATATTATCCTCAGCAGCGAATAGAATCCTCTCACTTGGTGTTCTCAAAAGAGATTTATGAGGATCTTCAGGAACAGATGGTAGTTCGTGTGAATGCCGTACTTGAATATGCTGAGGCTGATGATGAGTGCCGTTCAACTCTTCTCCTTCGTTATTTCGGAGAAAAGGCAGAGAAGGATTGCGGATGTTGCGATGTCTGTGTAGAAAGAAACAGAAGCGCGAAATCAGTTTCAGCCTCTTCTGAAGTGGATGCCGTTCAGGTGATTATTGATGCAATCAATGATGCTGACGGTTGTTTGCCTATTGCCCAGATCCGCAGTTTGCCATTGACCAAGCATCAGCTTGATACCGCTATTGAGCAATTACGTTCAGAAGGCCGACTTGTAATCAAAGGCTCGAAGGTCGCACTTGTGAAATAATGATAAGTGGTTGGTAGATAACGTGAGTTCGATGAATTCTACGAATGGCAGCAAGCTGCTAAAATCCACTGCGTGGAGCTACACGAATTTCCATGAATGACCACGAAATTGTCATTAATACTTCTTTTTAAAGATAAAAATTTATGGATAATTCACGGTTAATTCATTGTTAATTCACGTAGCCAAGCGCAGCGTTTGTTTTCGTCGAACTCACGTTAATAGGTAATTCGTAATTAGTAATTCGTAATTCATTTTATGCTTGCATTTCTTCTTACAATCTTCACTTTTGTAGAACTCAATTGTGAAAACATTTTCGACACCCGTCACGATTCCTTGAAGAACGATATGGAATACTGTGAGGGCGGAGCCTATCATTGGGATTCCAGACGCTATTGGCGTAAGTTGAATAATATCGGTAAGGAGATCGTCTCTACGGGTGGGGAGTGGCAAAATTGGCAGGCCCCTGATCTCGTCGCGCTTATTGAGGTAGAGAATGATTCTGTTCTCTTCGACCTTACCCAGCGTTCAACCCTCCGAACTATTGGCTATAAATATATCATTACCAACTCTCCTGATGAGCGTGGTATAGATGTTGCCTTGCTTTATCATCCTTATAGCTTCGCTCCAGATACTTCATACAGTCTTCGCATCACTCCGCCAGAAGGTTTCCGTCCAACCCGTGATATTCTCTATGTCCGTGGAAGGATGTTGGGCGATTCCAAGAATGACGAGTTGCATGTCTTTGTCGTTCATGCTCCGAGTAGGCGAAACGGTGAGAAGGCTTCTGAGCCTTATCGTCTTGCGGTTGCTTCCCGACTTTGTTCAAGCATAGATTCCATACGTGCTATTTCTCCTGATGCCAATATCTTTATCACAGGCGATTTCAACGATTATTCCGACAATCGCTCTCTCCTTATGCTGGCTGAGCATTCTATGGTAGAGGTCTCAAAGGATGCAAAAGGCACTAATGGGGCTTTGGGTACTTATCGCTATAAAGGAGAGTGGGGGAGTCTCGACCATATTTTCTTCTCCCAGTCATTCTTAAATAATAGCAAGATTAAATATTGCCGTATTCATGATTTGCCTTTCCTTCTGGAAGAAGACCAGAAATTTGGAGGAGTATATCCTGCAAGAACATACAAAGGTCGCAAATACAATTATAACGGATTCAGCGATCACTTGCCTCTCGTCATCCGTTTTGAATATTGATTTGCGAGCGTTCTGTGTCGAGCAATATCCGTGTTCTGCTTCTCAGAAAAAACATTTTCGCGATAAACCTACATACCTACACAGCCACCTTTGTAACGTGCATTAACTTAGTATGTTACACGGATTTCAAATATAGCGCAAACCTACACTAATCCTACACTAAACCTACACTCCAACCTGAATTTTTCAGAAATTCAGGTTAATGAATAATGTATAATGAATAATTGATAATTTAGATTGTCATGAGCGTTTTAGATACTAATCAAATTATGCACTATTCATTATTAATTATTAATTTTCTGCATTAAAATGCAGAAATAGTGTAGGTTTAGTGTAGGATTAGTGTAGGTTCGGCGAATATTTGAAAACGTTGCAAGCTTTTGTGATTCAATAAATTGCACAGGCGTCCGTGTAGGTATGTAGGATTATTGCAAAAAAGTTTTTTCTGAGGAATTTATTGCTCATTTTTCTCTTTCCATTTTTCGTTTACTTCAGGTCTGCTTCTCCTTTGCTTCTAATTCGCTTTAAATCCGTTCTAAGTCCGTTGTAAATCCGTTGCAAGTCCGTTCCTTGTAATGGGCAAAATATGGGATTCGGTAGGGATTTGCATAGGCCTTGCATGGGACTTGGAGGCTATAAATGATTATAATATGGTTTTATGTCCAATGTGTTTATCTGTTTTTATGCAAAAAAATACTTCTTTCATAAAAATAACAACGGAAAAATTGTGCTATTTCCAGATTTTATTTATATCTTTGCCGTGTCATTATGTTTTTGCGTTTGGGAGTTCGCAACCCAATATTAGTCAAAAGCATATATGGTAAAATTCAGAGCGACTTTTGGTCGCTTATGAACTCATGAAATATCGTTGTTTGTAAGTTGCGAAATAAAGGTTGAACTATTATGAGTTGGAGATTTCTTAGTCAGCGTGATAATGTGTCAGAGGAGAGGTTGAATAGTGAAAAGCATGGAATAGGGCATTTCTTCAAAAGAATGTTCTCAAAATCTTCTGTGCATAGTAGTGAATCTAACATGGTTGAAAACGAGGAATCTCTCCTATATACCAATGAAGGATTGACTGATAAAGAAGACGTGAAACCAAATAGCATTGACCTCACAGACGAGGATGTTGTCAATGTGGAAACTCCAGTAGCAAATACTGATGACGATCCTGTGTTTACTATTGATCTCTCAGACGAGGATGTAAGCAACGTGGCATCTCCAGCAGCAAAGGCTGGCGACGCCCCAGAGTTTACCGTTGTTGAGGGCTTCAAGGAGGAAGAGGCGAAAGGCACAAGTCTCACAATGGAGGAGATTCTATCAACTCCAATCAACCCTCGTGAGCCATATACGAAATATACATTCCCAGGGCTTGATTTGCTTAAGAAATACGAAGACAATCAGGACTATATTACAAAGGAAGAGCTGCTTGCCAACAAAAAGCGCATCATAGAGGTGCTCAATTCTTTTGGCATATTGCTTCGTGAAATCACAGCAACTGTAGGTCCAACAATCACCCTTTATGAGATAATTCTTGCTGAGGGGGTAAGAGTTTCAAAATTAAGAGGGTTAGAGGATGATATCGCTTTAGCGTTATGTTCGCATGACGTTAAATTTCTAATACCTGTACCGGGTAAAGGAACTATTGGTATAGAAGTGCCTAATGTTTATCCGTCAATTGTGGGTATTGAGTCTATTTTTAATACACGTAGATACCAAACGGCATGGTTGCAAGAATTGCCACTTGCCATAGGAATGACTGTTACAAATGATGTCTTTATGATTGATCTTGCCAAGCTTCCTCATCTTCTTATTGCTGGTGCTACTGGTCAGGGAAAATCTGTATGTTTGAATACGATGATATGTTCGCTTCTCTTTAAGAAGCATCCAAACGAACTGAAAATTGTGCTTATGAGTCCTTATGGGGCGGAATTTTCCTTATATAGTCCTATTGCAAGCGCCTTTATGGCTCAGATTCCAGATTTTGATGAAGAGCCTATTGTAACCGACGTGACAAAAGCTGTACGTACATTGAATGGACTCTGTACACTTATGAATCATCGTTATGACCTTCTCAAGATGGCTGGTGCACGCAATGTCAAGGAATATAATGAAAGGTTCGTCAACCATCGTTTGCGTACTATGGATAGTAATGGCAATCCTTTGCATGAATATATGCCATATATTGTTGTGATTATAGATGAATATGGAGATTTTATCGAGGCTGATGATCAGGATTTTGAAACTTCAATAATTCAGTTAGCACAAAACGCTCGTGCAGTTGGCATTCATTTGGTAATTTCAACAAAGAGACCCACTAATGATGTTATTACAGGAGCTATTAAGGCTAACATCCCCGCACGTATTGCCTTTAGATTGCCAGAGCGTATAGACTCGCGGGTAATTCTTGATTGCGATGGGGCAGAGGAGTTGTTAGGAAATGGTGATATGCTTTTTAGAGATGGGAAAAGTATAGATTGTGTGAGAATCCAAGGTGCTTATGTGGATACGTCTGAAATAAAAGCCGTTGCATGGCATATACATAGTCAGGAGATGGCAGGACTTACTCCTCAGTATACAATGGATATTCCTGAACCTATGGTAGAAGGTGATGACGGCGGAGCTGTTGATACAGGCTCATGGGATCCTATCTTCGTTCAGGCAGCTCACGCCATCGTGAACACCCAGATTGGTTCTACATCCATGATTCAGCGTCAGTTCTCTATCGGCTATAACCGTGCAGGTCGCCTTATGGATCAGTTGGAGAAGGCGGGTGTCGTAGGTCCTGCACATGGCTCAAAGCCTCGTGAGGTGCTATTTGCAGATGAACAGGCACTCGATAACAGAATCTCTTCTTTAAGAGGCGGGACAAGATAAGCTCGTTAAAAAAAAGTTGCAATTGACCATCGTGGCACTAATACATTTGGGGCTAAATATGAAAAATTCGGGAAAGGTAACAGAAAACGCTCTCTATTAATATAATAAGGTATAGTCAAAAAACGGCTTGAGTGAGCACTTGATATTTGTCAATTATATGGAAGATTTTGGATTTTTATAAAAATATTTTAAGAAAAATTTGGTCAGTTCAAAATTTTGTAGTACCTTTGCACTCGCTTTCGGAAAAAATCAAGGTTCAAAACTTGATATTTGATGATAGGCGCAAAAGAAAGAGTTCTTTGACAAGATTTACATAAACAGAAAGTAGTAGTACAAGAAGCAAGTGAGAGATCACTTGGGTAATAAACGAACCGATCAATTCGGCTTCCGAAAGGAGACGAAGAGAAATACTTCTTAATAAATAAAGGATAGTCGTCCCGAGCAAGACAATACGATCTTCCGATTTTGGAAGATTACATTATAAAGAAATTTTACAATGGAGAGTTTGATCCTGGCTCAGGATGAACGCTAGCTACAGGCTTAACACATGCAAGTCGAGGGGCAGCATGAGATTA
>CADCIQ010000090.1 GCA_902801425.1 uncultured Bacteroidales bacterium
TTCCACCTCTTCCCATTCCGAACAGAGAAGTTAAGCCTGCTTGCGCCGATGGTACTGCAATGCAATGCGGGAGAGTAGGTAGCCGCCTCCTTTCAAAGATAAGCCTCGAGAACGAAAGTTTTCGGGGCTTTTTCTTTGTGTGTATGGCATGGAAACATATTTGCTATATTCTATAATGTTGAACGTAAAGACGTGGATTTTTGGGGGGGATTTTTCTTGTTGATATATGTTGAAGAAGATAGAGTCACAAATGCCTCTTACTTCTGTTTCTCATTGTGTTTGTAAGATTGTATAGGGCGTGATGCTCCTCCTATGTTAGCCAATCCCTGTCTCTCGTATATTTTGACACTACCAATCTCTTTGACAAGAAATACTACAACATCATTCCACAGTCTGGTCTCTGTGTAGATTAGACGCAAAAATCAAGTTTGGATTGTAATTATAAGTATTAATAATGGTAACCAAGTTAGGTGTCTAATCCTTCAACTTGGTTACCATCCAACAAAAATTATAATGTTTCTACATCTTTACATATGTCGTACTCGTAAGTTTATCAAGTAAAGAACGCTTGATGAATAGCACAGGAACATCCATAATAAGAAAAAAAGATATAACGACAATTAGATTGCTAAAGGCCAATCCCCAATGAATGACATATACATGTATAAACATTATAGCTCCCTTACAAAGAGCTCTTTTTAATGCTTTATCAAAGTCTATTTTATCACCAAAAACATCATGCAATTCACCATCAAACATACGTTTTCCCAATGATGCAGACATTATACCTTCCGTAAAAAGATAATACAACAAATTAAAAACGATAAAAGAAAATGTTATATCTTTATCCGCCTCTTTTGTTGGACCTGTATATAATGGGTCAAGCTTTGCTTCCATAAATGCTTTATATACTGCAAAATCATTATCATGGTTAGTTCCGTATTTTTCCATGATATCTACATTTTTATATACAGTTGTAGGAGAATTAAACAGAGAGATGTAAGTCCCCAATCTATGAAGCCAATAAGGACGAATAGTAACTATAACAACAAAGAAAAGAAGAAAAATAAACACTTTGTCAATAATACTCCCCATAAATCTATGAAATAATGACATTTTCTTCACTCCATTCTCGCTCAAAATTTGCTCCTCTAGAATTTCGTCATTTGAGACTTGAGCTATAGGCAGAGTTATGTCGCTATACTCTTCAGATACATCTACATTCTCCTTCTTATCATTGATATCATTTGATTCATCCTCTTTTATGTTTACATTATTATCTTTTTTTCGTTGACTATATCGAGCCTTTATTTTCTTAAAAAATGAAAACAGAAAAGGAAAACAATAGACGATCTCCATGATTATTACAGGAATTAAGATGGTATAGAAAAAGAGTTCAGTTGAATCATAAACATCCACATTCTTTAAAAGAGAAAATGTATGTTTTGTCCCTTGAAAGACATTACTCAGCGATACGTTAAAAGGATAAAAACCGTTACTTAAATCGAAATCCACTCTACTGCCAACATCTTCACCTTTCTCAAAATCAAAGGAGAGTACGTATTTGTAACCTTTTGGTGTAGAAAACAAGAACAATCCAATGTGGATTAGGCACCATACAAGGTAAGAACATATCAATATCTTATGACTGCTAAAGAATTTCTTAATTTTAGAATATTTTTTTGCAGCATTCTCCTTTTGATCAACCCCACAATTTGGGCAGAAATTAGAATCCTCAGGAAGTTCTTTACCACAATATTTACAATACATAAGCCTGATTATTTATTTTGTTGTTCACATATTCTTTTTATCTCTTTGTCGAATTTGACTACTTCATCAGCAGAGAAACTAAAGGTCAATTTATCATTTCCTTTATAATTCACAAAATGATAATTTATACCAACAGGGACTTTTGATACAATATCATGAAATGTCAAGCCTGTTGTCAAGTCTGCCAAAGTCATAGCTTGATAAACTTTAGCATATTGTCTTATTTTCGTGATTTCATCAAATTTCTTGAGAGTCTCATCCACTTTGATAACAATATTAACAGCCACATCTGTGCATGATATATCTTTCATGATACAACCTGTTTCAATCTCTCTTGGCAATGTATTTTTGCAAGAATTGACATACACCTTTAATTCTTCCAATCGTGTCATTTCGTGAGAAAGAGCCCCGGCTATCTCGTCTGGAGTAAAGGAGATTTTTAAAATAATATCTCCTGTTCTCTTCGCTTTTAATATGTGTTCAAAAGTAACGCGATAATCAACCATTTTCTGGTAATCCTCTCGTTCTTTCCCACTTGAAGATGACATAGTAGCAACCACATTGGGTCTAATGTTTCCATAAAACAATTTCACTTGTTCTATTGGAATTATAGACTCATCCACAATCTGTATAATTCTATATACAGAATCCACATATTCAACTCTCATCTGCATCCCCATCTCTCCCTCATTGGAGTCATTTGCAGCTTGAGTATTGAATTTCTCAGCTTTCTCAACAAGCTCAGGACATCTTCTGTCTGTAACCTTTGCTTTTATGCCATTACAGGCACTAACTATTGCTAAGAAGATTAGTATAATCAAATACGATTTACGGTTCTTTGTCATGTTAGTATGATTTAGTTGGTTATTAATCAATAACTATATTTTTATTCCTAATTGCATCACGAATAGCTCTTCTGTCAGCATTAGAAAGACTTGAATGATTTTCAAAGTGCTCTGTCCTAACATGAAAAACGCCATTTTCAGTTTGCCCTTCGATATACACAAACCTACTTTGCTTCTCGAATTCTACAACTAACCTCTCATTATCAACATAACATCTAACTGTTTCCATACATTTATAAGATTATTCCCAAACAGATTCCCAGCGTTTGGAGGTTATTAACTATTTATTAGATTATACATAAAAGGAGCGTGGGAATCTCCTTGGCACTCGTCCAACTTTCAGAGGTTCAGGCATCGCATATTTGTTAAAGAGAACAATACCAATACTCCTGCCAATATGTATATAAACGACATGAAATATAAGTTGCAAATAATGGCTGTTTGTAAAATCGTATGTCGGAATAACATATATTGGGACGACATTGTTGCTTTGATCTTTGACAAATGTTTGGGAACTGCTAGATGCTTGAGAGTTAAGTTCAAAGCGTCAAGTAACGCCTTTTTATATATAAGTTTATCTCCCCCCAGCTTTCTGCATAAGGCTTTGGTTCTGGGTAGAATAACGATACAAAGATAAAAAAAAATGGCAGTTTACTTCTTCTTGACCAATAAAAATGCGCATTTTAATAATAATTTAAGCGTTTTGTCAGGTAGAGTTATCAAAAACATATTGTTCTTCTCCAAGAACAATATGCTAAAAAAACGATGCAATATTTCAGAAAAAATGCAATAATCTTACATACTTATTACGAACCCCTTTGTAACTTTCGTACACTTAATATTGGATTTCAAATATTATGCAAACCAATACTGCTTTTTGCCATATTGGTTATGGACAAAACAAATTATTACTTCTCAGAAAGTGATGATTTGCAATGTTGAGATTACAAGTGCGAATTTTTTTTAAGAATTTCGCACAAACATGTACATGGTGGGGTAAAATGAGGGTAAAAGTGTTGGGAATGAGGAGGTTAAGAGCATGTACGTGTTTGTCTAACATATACATAACACGTACATGAGTCGTCATGCCTTATTTCTTTACTAATTGTGCGGAAACTTGCACAAGAACTATACCCTCATTTTAGGGCGCATGTACGTGTTTGGCGTTTAATTCTAAAAAAAGTCTGCACGTTTGTAATCTGGACGTTAATTTTGATTCCAATGCAACTCCCTTCTTCCTCCCAAGCAAGTCCTATGTAAGTCCCATTTTCCTCCCATTCTAAGGAACGGATTTGGAACGGACTTGGAACGGAACTACAACGGAGGCACAACGGAGGCAATGAAATACAGAACTATTATTATTATCAGTTCAGCATCGGAGATGCGTTTATCTTGAAAAAAATCAAAGAGTTTGTAGAGGGGGGCACATTTTGATATTTTTTTGTGTATTACCTCTTGATTATCAGTATGTTAGATAGGGTGTTGCCCTATAAAAATAACCTTATTTTTAGATGGGGCTACACCCATTCTTTTATACTGATTATCAATATGTTAGAGCATGAAAACGTGGAAGGGTGTAACCCCCTTCTACAAATTCTTTGATTTTTTTCGCGAGAGTTTTTAAATAGGGGGGTGCACTTTTGCCTATTTTTGCCATTTTGCCTACTGATTACCAGTGATTTACGTTGCGTGTACCCCCCTGAAATCTTTCTTTTCATAGGTGCACTTTAGGGGAGGGGTGCACGCTTCGTTATCTCTTGACTGTCAAGGTGTTATACCTAAAAATGGGCAAAAGTGCACCCCCCTATTTAAAAACTCTCGCGAAAAAATATTCTGAACGCGGAAATAACGAAAGAAGGTTAAAAATTTTCACCTCCCTCTCAGGTCCGCTGTAAGTCCGCCGTAATACCGTTATAAAGCCGTTATAAGTCCGTTTCAGTTCCGTTCCATGTAATCGGCTATGGAGCGAAGGCAGAACGAAGGCATAGAACGGATAACGAAGGCATAAAGTCAATAGGAGAACAAACAGGAAATGTTACTTAAACGCTTCGCGGATGTCGCTTGCGGTGAGTTCTGACAGTTGTTTGGCTGTCGGGTTCTTCTCCTTAGAGAGTCGGTTGGCTTGGCGCTGAATGCTCTTCTCGAAGATGTTGCGGGCATAGCGGGCATTACCGAAGTTACGATCCTTATGACGCACGGCACTATCGAGACGCGTCTTGAGATAGCGCTCTGCATCGGGCGTAAGGCTATATTGATTCTTCTTTACATACATATTGAAGATCTCGCATAGCTCGCCAGATGTATAGTCTGGGAAGTTGATGTAGCGGTTGAAACGTGATTTTAGTCCGGGATTGGAGTCTATGAATCGGTTCATCTCTTTTGTATATCCGGCTACAATCACCACCAGTTTGTCGCGATCATCCTCCATACGTTTGAGTAGGGTAGAGATAGCTTCCTGTCCGTAGTCGTTATTCTTGTTGGCAGTAGGAACAAGTGCGTATGCCTCGTCGATGAAGAGCACGCCGTTAAGGGCAGAATCAACTATTTCGTTGGTCTTTGTTGCTGTCTGTCCCACATAGTTGGCAACAAGTCCTGAGCGGTCAGTTTCCACCAAGTGTCCTTTTTTCAATACCCCCAAATCCTTGTATATACGAGCTACTATTCGTGCCACGGTGGTCTTACCTGTACCCGGACTACCTGTGAATACGAGGTGGAAGGACATCTTGGGAGTTTTCAACCCCTTTGCCTCACGTTGTTTCTGTATTTTTACGAAGTTGGCGAGAGAACGTACCTCTTCCTTCACCTGCTCAAGACCTATCAGTTCGTCAAGTTCCTTGTATGGGTCGCCTTCCAACGGCGCATTAACAACCACGCTGTCTTTCTTCTCTACCTGCTCAGTCTTCTGCTCTTCCTTCTTCTCGTCGGTTTCCTCATCGTCATAGCAGATGCCGATAACGATTACAAGGATGAACATCAGTACTATGCCGATAGATACGCAGCCACAGCCCTTGAAAATCTTTCCGCCTAAACCTTCTGGTATTTCCATCATGTTATTTGCAATTTACCTTTTATCTTCCCCCTTTACTCTTTCCACTTTGCCAGATATTCGCGCATCCTGTCTGCCATGCCCTGTTCCTCTTCAGGGTCATTCTTCCAGTCATCGATACGCCATTCACCATTGGCATATACAAGATGCCACCACATCTTGACCACATCCTCCTTGTCTCTCATTTCATAGAACACTTCGGCGGTGTTGTCGGTAAGCATGTTAGCCTTGATGTCGGTAATGGTGATAGGAGCGATAAGACCTTGGGTGAAAGGCATATACTCAACAAAGCACATATTGTCGAATGATTTGCCTTCCTCTGCCTTTCGCACCTTTTCGTATAACTCGTTATAGCTTGGAGCGAAGAAGGCTTTGTAAAGATCGGAGGTATTAACCACCTGTTGTGACATAACCTCATTCACCTTGTTATATACGTGTGTGACGAAATCGGGAATGTCTTTTGCAGACGCCCCCTTTGTTTCTGTCTTTTCAATAGAGGTCGTTGCAGAGTCATTCTCCTGTGAGGATTTCTGCGTCTGACCGCCACAGGCACACATAAGTAGTATGACGGATATTGATAGGATTACTTTTTTCATTTATTTCTTGTTTTCAGAGATGTAATTGCGTGCATGTTCCTGTTCGCTAAATTCCTTTGCGACACCATTCTCCACAAATGTGGTGAGGATGTCGTCAACGAACCAATCACCACGCTCGTACAATAGCTTGAGCCTTACCTTCCGGTCTGAGAAGTTATGGATGGTCATTTCTGCCCATGCTATTGAATCACTCTCAATTTTGATATTTCTTATCTTATAGCTCCACTTAGGATCGATATCCTGTCCCGCTACCCAATGGTCACTATCAATAAAGAGATCTTCTATTTCATCTGCTATCTTACATGCCTGATTTGTGAGTTCGTTATAGCGGTTGGAACAACAGACGGCATCATCCCTATATTTATATATGGTGTCTATGCGCTGGGTGATATATTCCTTCGTATGCTTTGCGGCCTCTCCCCCCGCCCTCTCCTGTAGAGAGGGAGCCGGAGAGCTAAGGAGAGTGTCCGCATTCAGACTATCAGTATCGACAGTCGTCTTGCTTGTCTTATCTCCACAGGCAACGAGCATCATTAAGGCAAGAAATGCCAAGGATATTTTCTTCTGCATCTTTTTATTTCTTTGTCTTGGCAGCCAATTCTTTCAGTTTGTCCTTACCCTTGAATGCGAATACCCATGTGAGGAATCCGGCTATTACAAGTAATGTGATGCCGAGTATAGGGCGATAGAAAAGCCATGCTATTGCTATGATGATAAGCGACCATACCAGGCCTAATATCGTGCAGACAACACCGACACCCCATCCGAAGATGTTTGCTATGAATGGAACAACCTTCAGTATTGTTTCCAAGAAACCGAAGATGCCCTTCAGACCACCAATAACCAACATAACTCCGAAAATACGGAATACCCAGAGAAGCATATTGTTTGTTTCCTTCTCTATGTCGATAATCTCGTCACCACTCTTCTTGCCCATTACGAGCCTCTGGAAACGCTTGCCGTTCTTCGCCTTGAATGACTTGAAACTGTCGCCATCAACAACGGCCATGACTGTAACCTTTGCCGGAACGACCTTCTCGAATGTCACACGAACATCACCTATCTCTGGTGAGCCAGGTACACGACCGAAATACAACACGTTGCCTGCCTGATGGACATATTCAAAGTCTTTCTTGTTTACCGCATTCTTGATAATACTATCATTAACGGCCTTCAGGGAATCGGCTACAGCCTTTGCGGAATCAGAGAGAACGGTTGTTTCTGCCAATTGCTCAACCGTCTGTTTTGCAGATTTCTTCACGCCATAGAAACGCTCGTAGGCTGTCTGTGCGCTCTTATCGAGCTGGTTAAGCATATCCTCGCTTATGTTAAGGTCAAGACCTTCGCGTGATGAAATCAGATGAATCAAGGTCTCGTTGAGCTGGTATGCACCGAATTTTACATTCTCGGCATACTGTTCAGACTCCTCAACAGTCGTGAGTACCGTATTCTTATTCTGATAGGCAGGATCCTTGAACTCGGAAGACTCGATAGGTTGGCTAACCCATTTCTTGGAATATGTATATGTTGTGGTGGTAACTTCCTTACCGCCCAGTTTGTCTTCGCTACTTTCCTTAGAATCCTCTACCCATTGGTAGTATTCTACTCGGCGATGAAGAGCGATAGCCTTTGCGCCAACGCCAAACTGATTGTCGCTAAGAGAGTCCTCGGTTGTTGCTAATGCTGATCCGCAGATAAGTTCTCCGTCGAGAGATGCATCCTTCTTGTTAGGATTTTCCATCTCAACGTATGAACCGCCAACTTCTTCGAGCATTTTCTCTGTCTTTACTGTTCGTCCTTCATTCCACCAAAGAAGTGCTGTACCGATACAGAAAAGGATAAATCCAGTACCGATAGCCTTAAATGAATTACCTACACGAGTTCCGTAACCCGTTGTTCTTTGTTCTTGATAAGCCATAATATTATTCTGTTGTTTAGGTTTTTAGTTTTCTTTGTTTTTGCATTACCTTGATAATTACGAATTACTAATTACAGATTACTTAGTTACGATGGAAAACAAGTAATTCGCAATTAGTAATTCGTCAATATTGTTTACATTCTCTCCGGAACCTCAATTCCGAGGAGAGCCATACCGTTCTTCAGGGTCTTTGCCACGTTCTTTGCAAGGAGCAGACGGAACTGCTTCTTCTTTGCATCTTCCTCACCGAGGATAGAATAGTCGTGATAGAACTGGTTGAATGCTTTTGTAAGTTCGTAGCAGTAGTTTGCGATGCCTGAAGGAGAGTAGTCCTTACCTGCCTGTGCAACGGCAGCTGCATACTCAGATGTCTTCTGGATAAGCTCAATCTCCTTCTCTGCAAGCTCTACACCACCGTTCATCTGCTCAACCTTCAAACCCTGTTCCTCTGCCTTGCGGAGAATAGAGCGGATACGAGCGTAAGTGTATTGGATGAACGGACCTGTGTTGCCGTTGAAGTCGATAGATTCTGCTGGGTTGAAGAGCATATTCTTACGAGCATCAACCTTGAGGATGAAGTACTTCAGAGCCCCCATACCCACGATACGAGCCACCTCACGGCTTTCTTCCTCTGTCATTTCTACCTTCTTGGCGTGATCTCGGGAAACCTCGTAGGCATCGTTAATCATACTTGCGATAAGGTCGTCAGCATCTACCACAGTTCCCTCACGAGACTTCATCTTACCGTTAGGCAGCTCCACCATACCGTAAGAGAAGTGTACGAGATCCTTACCCCACTTGAAGCCGAGCTTGTCGAGAAGGATAGAGAGTACCTGGAAGTGGTAGTTCTGCTCGTTACCTACCACATAGATCATCTGGTCGATAGGGTAGTCCTGGAAACGGAGCTTTGCTGTACCGATATCCTGAGTCATATAAACGGATGTGCCGTCTGAACGGAGAAGAAGCTTCTCGTCAAGACCTTCGCTTGTGAGGTCTGCCCATACAGAGTTGTCTGGACGACGATAGAAGAAGCCCTTTGCAAGACCTTCGTCCACCTTTTCCTTACCCTCAAGATATGTATTTGACTCGTAGTAAATCTTATCAAAGCTAACACCGAGAGCCTTGTAAGTTTCGTTGAATCCGGCATAAACCCACTCGTTCATCTTTGCCCAGAGACCACGAATCTCAGGGTCGTTGTTCTCCCATTTCACGAGCATATCGTGAGCCTCCTTGATAAGCGGAGCCTCCTGCTTTGCCTTCTCCTTTGCAGCATCCTCAGCCATACCCTCAGCAACATACTGCTTTGCAAGTTCGTCGCACTCAGCCTTGTAGTGCTTGTCGAAAGCTACATAGTAGTCGCCAATGAGGTGGTCGCCCTTCTTGCCAGATGTCTCTGGAGTCTCACCATTTCCCCACTTCTGCCAAGCAAGCATAGACTTACAGATGTGAATACCACGGTCGTTCACGATATTTGTCTTCACAACCTTATGGCCGTTAGCAGCCATAATCTGTGCAAGAGACCAACCGAGGAGGTTGTTACGCACATGACCGAGATGCAGAGGCTTGTTGGTGTTAGGAGATGAGTACTCAATCATCACGAGGTCAGAATCCTCTGTTGCCTTCTTCTCGCCATAATGCTCGTCAGCATCAATAGCGTTGAGGAGAGATACCCATGCCTCTGGGGCGATAACGAGGTTGAGGAAGCCCTTTACCACGTTGTAGCTTGCAACAGACTTACTGTTGCTAACAAGGTATTCGCCAATTTCTGCGGCTACTTCCTCTGGCTTCTTACGAGCCATCTTCACGAATGGGAATACCACGAGAGTGAGATTGCCCTCAAACTCCGCGCGTGTCTTTTGCAGTTGTGCCATCTTCTCTGGCACTTCCTGACCGTATAGTTCTTTGACAGCCTTCAGGACTGCAAGAGTTATTTCTTGTTCAATCATAAATAAACGACCCACCCCCGAGCCCCTCCCATAAAGGGAGGGGAGTAGTATGTGTTAATCCTACAGAGGTGATTATTTCTTTGTGTTACAAATTGATATGATAGAATAGACCTTCCCCTTGATTTGAAAAATGTATCTACTCCCCTCCCTTTATGGGAGGGGCAAGGGGGTGGGTCTGATTTTTAGCTTACTATTGATCCCGGCTTAACTTCCTTGCTCGTTGTCGTAACAGAGAGTGAACCGTCGAAGTTAACGGCTGAGAGAATCATGCCCTGACTCTCTTCACCCATCATCTTGCGTGGGGCAAAGTTAGCAACGAAGAGCACCTGCTTGCCAACAAGCTCCTGTGGATCCTCATAGTAAGCAGCTATGCCTGAGAGGATTGTGCGACCGTCCTTCGTTCCGTCGTCGATATGGAACTTGAGGAGCTTCTTTGACTTCTTCACCTTCTCGCAAGATGTTACGAGACCCACGCGGATGTCAAGTTTCTCGAATGTATCAAAATCAACATTCTCCTTGAATGGCTCTGGCTCGAAGTTCTCTGCCTCGTTAGCCTTCTTTGTGTCCTCAAGCTTCTGAAGCTGAGCCTCAATGGTAGCATCCTCAATCTTCTCAAAGAGAAGTGAAGGCTCACCAAGCTGATGTCCAGCCTTGAGGATATCCATAGAGCCAAGCTGCTCCCAGTCGAATGAGTCGAGGTTGAGCATCTCTCTGAGTTTCTTGCTTGAGAATGGAAGGAATGGCTCAAAGGCGATAGCGAGGTTAGCTGTGAGCTGAAGACAAACGTGAAGGATTGTCTCAACGCGCTTTGGATCTGTCTTCCAGATCTTCCAAGGCTCACACTCTGTGATGTAGCGGTTGCCGATACGAGCGAGGTTCATAGCCTCCTTCTGAGCCTCACGGAACTTGAACTGATCAAGGAGTTCCTCTACGTTCTTCTTCACGTCCTTGAACTCGTTGATAGCCTGATTGTCAACATCCAGAAGCTCGCCCATAGCAGGAACGACACCCTCAAAATACTTCTTTGTGAGCTGAAGAGCACGGTTCACGAAGTTACCGTAGATAGCCACAAGCTCAGAGTTATTGCGCTCCTGGAAGTCCTTCCAAGTGAAGTTATTATCCTTTGTCTCAGGAGCATTTGCCGTAAGAACATAACGGAGAACATCCTGCTTTCCCGGGAGGTCAACGAGATACTCGTGGAGCCATACAGCCCAGTTGCGTGATGTTGAAATCTTGTCGTTCTCAAGGTTCAGGAACTCGTTAGCAGGCACATTGTCTGGCATGATATAGCCACCGTGAGCCTTCATCATTACAGGGAAGATAAGGCAATGGAACACGATGTTGTCCTTACCGATGAAGTGAACAAGACGTGTGTCCTCATCCTGCCACCATTTCTGCCATGTGCCCCATTTCTCTGGGTTCTTCTCGCAAAGCTCCTTTGTGTTTGAGATATAGCCGATAGGGGCATCAAACCAAACATAGAGCACCTTGCCCTCTGCTCCCTCAACAGGAACAGGAATACCCCAATCCAAGTCGCGGGTCATAGCACGTGGCTGAAGATCCATATCCAGCCAGCTCTTACATTGGCCATATACGTTTGAACGCCATTCCTTGTGACCGTCGAGAATCCATTCCTTCAGCCAGTTCTGATACTCGCCAAGTGGGAGATACCAGTTCTTTGTTGGCTTCTTCACAAGTCCGTGTCCCGGATTGTTCTTGTTCGTTGGGTTGATAAGTTCGTCTGGAGAAAGGGTAGCGCCACACTTCTCGCATTGGTCGCCGTAAGCTCCCTCAGCACCACAACGTGGACAGGTACCCACGATGTTACGGTCGGTAAGGAACTCACCAGTAACCTCATCACAATACTGCTCCTCAACAATCTCCTGAAGCTTGCCGTCATCGTAGAGCTTACGGAAGAAATCAGAAGCGAACTTATGATGAGTCTCGCTTGTTGTGCGAGAATATATATCGAATGAGATGCCGAATTCCTCGAAAGACTTCTTGATCATCTCGTGATAGCGGTCAACAACCTCCTGTACTGTGATGCCCTCCTTGCGGGCACGGATTGTAACAGGCACACCATGCTCATCAGATCCTCCGATGAACACAACATCTTTCTTCTTCAGTCGAAGATAGCGCACATAGATATCGGCTGGTACATAAACACCAGCCAGATGACCAATATGCACACCACCGTTTGCGTATGGCAGAGCGGCAGTTACGGTAGTACGTTTATATTGTTTTTGTTCCATTAGTTGGGATTATTTTAAACTTTAGGGCACAAAGTTACGAAAAAAAATGTAGAAAGAAGAAAAAACGTCGAAGAATATTTAATAAAGAGGTGTAATCGTCCGTTTTCCTTCGCAAAACTTGAATTTTGGAAAGTAAATCCCACTTGCGTGGGAGAGTTTGGAAAGTAAATTATCAGTAAATTAATTCAGTAAATTTTTTAAGCCTTATAATTTCCAAGCGGCGGATGCCGCACAGTAATTTACTGATTCTAATTTACTGATAATTTACTTTCAAAAAATATCTCCGCGCAAGCGGAGCATTTAATCTAATTTACTTTCTGTTACTTCTCGGATGATGCAACTGGATTTCCTGTCGGAGCGTGCTCATATCGATATGGGTATAGATTTCGGTTGTGGCGATTTTCTCATGACCGAGAAGTGCCTGGATAACTCTCAAATCTGCACCTCCCTCAAGCAAGGCCGTTGCGAAACTATGCCTTAGAGTGTGGGGAGAAATAGTCTTTTTGATACCAGCCTCTATTGCCTGTTGCTTTATCATGATGAGAATCATGGTGCGGGTTAGATGTCCTCCACGACGATTCAGGAAAACATAATCCTCCTCGCCTTTCTTTATATTCGTCATCATATTCCTGTCTATGAACCAGTTGCGCAGTTCTTGTATGGCCTTTTCTGATATTGGTACAAGCCTTTCCTTTGAGCCTTTTCCCACTACCCTCACATATTGTTCGTCAAGGAATAGATGTGATAGTGTAAGATTGACGAGTTCTGATACTCGTAATCCGCAAGAGAACAATACCTCTATAATAGCCTTGTTGCGTTGTCCTTCCCATTTGCTGAGGTCTATGCTTGCCTCAAGCATATCAACCTCTTTAAGCGACAGAACCTCAGGCAGATGCTTGTCCTGTGTAGGAGAATCTATAAGTTCACTCGGATCATTATCGATATATCCGTCAAGTTCAAGGAAACGGTAGAAACTCCTCACACCCGACAGTATTCTTGCCTGAGAACGAGTAGATATGCCAAGGTCGAACAAAGCCCCGCAGAATTCCTCCAGATCGTGAAGGGATGCGCTTTCTGGAGCCACACCCTTGTCGTGAAGGAAAGTGAGGAGTTTGTCAAGATCGAGCATATATGCCTCCAGAGTGTTCTCTGAAAGTCCTCGTTCCAATCTCAGATACCTTTGATATTTCTTTCTTATGTCCTTGTCCATAGATGGATGCAAAAGTAATAAAAATTGCAGAGATACAAGCGAAAAAGCAGAAAAAAATAGAAAGTAAATTAGAAGTAAATTGTACCAGTAAATTTCTACGAACACGAAAAACACAGAATTGACGGAAACTTTTTCGCAAAGCTCAACAAGTTATGCAAGTCCGTTTCTTTCGTGACTTCCGTGTTCACAAAAAGAAAAGGGAAATGGATTTATCTGCTTTATCTGAAAGTCATCTCTGCATCCGAAGTAATTACCATTAAAATACAATTAATTTACCATTAAGATACCATTAAAATACCATAGTTAATGGTAATATAATGGTATTATTATGGTATTATAATGGTAATATAATGGTATTATCATCGGAGGAAAAGCGAAGGAAGAGCGGAGGAAGAGCGTTGCCAAGACGGATTTTCAACGAGAGAAAAAACATGGAGAATCAAGAGGAAAAACTATTTTTCTCGCAAAAATTTGGTGATATCAGATATTTTGTGTATTTTTGCACTTGTGAAATCCTAAACAAAAAAGCTAATGCTTTGGGTGACTTTCACTCTTGCATTTTGAAAACGAAAACATACATTTATTTCCTCATGATAAACAACAAACAATCCAGGATGTATCAATGTATAGTTGGCTTCTACGTTCTTCAATATGCGAGATATAAAAGAGTAAAGAGAGTTATAAGCAAGTCTCATGGCTTTAGGAGCCTGCCGTGATAGTAGTCTATGGAGTTATGAAAAAATACATTTGGTTGGCAATAGTTGGCGTGATGGTGCTGTGCATCGGCATTTGCTATTATATGTATTGGTTTTGGGGCTGGAGTCTGTCAGATGAAGGTAAATTGACCATAAAATTTGACAGGTCTGAATACATAGAACGTTGTCCTTGGTACGATCGGAAAAACGAAATCAAGGAAGTCGTAATAAAAGATGGAGTGACGAGTATTGGACATTATGCTTTTAGCGGTTGCTCAAATCTCACTTCTGTTACAATTCCTAACTCTGTGAAGAGCATTGGATCAGCTGCTTTCTATGGTTGTGAAAGTCTCACCTCAGTCACAATAGGTAACTCTGTGACGAGTATTGGAGAATGTGCTTTCTATAAGTGTTCAAGTCTCACCTCAATCACAATCCCTAACTCCGTGACGAGTATTGGAAATGAAGCTTTTAGCGGTTGAGTATTGGATATGAAGCTTTTAGTGGTTGCTCAAATCTCACTTCAGTTACAATTCCAAACTCTGTGAAGAGTATTGAAGGTGGGGCTTTTGAAGATTGTATTTAGAGACCTCTAAACAACCACAAACAATGAAAAATATATAGAGATAAATATCTGTACATCAACCACTTTTAGATTTTAACACTTCAGACTCGTTTTTTGGTAGTTCTCAAGATTCCGCTTATCTTTGCAACGCATTTCTACCGCGGGGAATTTTGAGGGCTTTTATTTTGCCATCTCGTGGACTGGGTTGACAAAGGTTGACAAGAGTGGACAACGATTGACTGATGAACGAGAGGGAAAGGAGCAAGGAAGTGACCTCATTTGAAGAACGTGACATCGTGGAATGAGTTGACAA
>CADCIQ010000091.1 GCA_902801425.1 uncultured Bacteroidales bacterium
TCAGCATATACCTTCAGCATCTTCTGTGCCTCCTGCTCAGCCTCCTCACGAGTAGCATGAGCTGTGTGACCTTCCTG
This sequence comes from uncultured Bacteroidales bacterium, assembly GCA_902801425.1. GTDB lineage: Bacteria > Bacteroidota > Bacteroidia > Bacteroidales > Bacteroidaceae > Prevotella. Next base: position 78 of record CADCIQ010000091.1, read on the forward strand.
CCAGAGGAACTCAGAGGTGCGGAGGAATGGACGGGTACGCATCTCCCAACGCATTACGTTACACCACTGGTTGCAAAGCAAAGGCAGATCACGCCATGAGTGGATCCAGTTCTTATATGTGTTCCAGATGATTGTCTCAGATGTTGGACGAACGATAAGTTCTTCCTCGAGCTTGGCATTTGTATCAACAACAACGCCATCGCCAGACTCATTTGTCTTCAGACGATAGTGAGTTACGACAGCACACTCCTTGGCAAAGCCCTCAACGTGCTCAGCCTCACGACTAAGGAAAGACTTAGGGATAAGGAGAGGGAAATATGCATTCTGCACGCCTGTCTCCTTGAACATCTTATCCAACTGCTGCTGCATCTTTTCCCAGATAGCATAGCCGTAAGGTTTGATTACCATACAACCACGTACTGCAGACTGCTCTGCGAGATCAGCCTTCACCACGAGATCATTGTACCACTGACTGTAATTGTCAGCACGTTTTGTGAGTTCTTTTAATTCAATTGCCATTTTTATAATGATGTATTTTTATATTTTTTAGTCTTGTTATATCCTAAATTTTACTGATATTTTCCAAAATCGAATGCAAAAATACAAAAAAATGTTGTAACATTGTAAACATTTTCCGTTTTTATTATCGTTTTTGAATTTTTTGATTAACTTTGCACACAAATACGGCGAAACTCGTCGATTTATACAAACAATTGCTTATAAAGCAACAAAATCAATAAAAATTAGAAAAAGCAACTTTTATTAATAAATTTAACACATAAGTATCATGACAAAAGCAAAAGTAGCAACTGCGTTCGTAGGCGCAGCAATGATTTTCTCAAGCTGTAGCACAGCAACAGGTAATGGTGCTCTCATCGGCACAGGTGGTGGTGCACTTCTCGGTGCTATCGTAGGTAAACTCGCAGGCAACACAGCAGTTGGTGCAGCAGTTGGTGCAGCAGTTGGTGCAGGTACAGGCGCAATCATCGGTAAGCATATGGATAAGGTTAAGGCAGAGACAGCTGCAAAACTCCAGAATGCTAATGTTGATCAGGTTACTGACGCAAACGGTCTTCCATGCGTAAAGGTTACATTTAACTCTGGTATCCTCTTCGGTTCAGGTAACGCTACTCTCAGCAGCACAGCAGCAACAGAGCTCACAAACTTTGCAGCTGTCCTCAAGAATAACACAGACTGTTCGGTAGCTATTCAGGGTTACACAGACAACGATCCTTGGAAGGGTTCAACAGCAGAGCAGAGCGCAAAGAAGAACCTCGACCTTTCACAGAAGCGTGCTGACGCTGTAAAGTCTAAGCTCAATTCACTCGGTGTTACAAACAACCAGATCAAGAGCAGCACAGGTTATGGTGAGACAAACCCAGTTGCCGACAACTCTTCAGCTGCAGGTAAGGCTCAGAACCGTCGTGTAGAGGTTTATCTCTATGCTTCTGAGGCTATGATTAATGCCGCTAACAACGGTACTCTTAAGTAAACCGAATAGTTTACACCTATTATTATATAAAATAGCGTGATTCATAGAAGTCACGCTATTTTTATGTCAAGTAAGAGCCTTAACATAGGTCAATTTTTCAATTATTTTTGACGTTTTGCTGTGAAAAACATGAAAAAGCATGGTTTATTGACCTAAATTAATTATTCAACTGTTTACGCACACAATTCTATTTTTTTCTTTGTCTGTTCATAATTTCGCAGTAACTTTGCACTCGGAAATCAGAGACATACCAAGCTTTATAGCTGATGTTGAAATTTCTCACGTGCGAATGTATTTTGCACGTTGTAACCCACAAGACGTAACCCATTGTACTAGTATTCAGGATAAGGTTTATTAAAAGAAAATTATTAACGACAGCGGCTTCACACACCGCTAATTAAAAGGAAAGAAAGGATAACATTATGAAAAAAGTATTTTTGACATTGGTTGCCGTGATGGCAGTATCAGTTTCAATGGTTGCAGCTCCAAAGGCAGAGAAGAATGCAGAGCCAACTCAGTACACTATCGACTTCAACTCACGTAGCATAGCTCGCTATCTGAGCATGTCATACGACCAGGTTGCTGAAATGGAATTGGTTCACGACAATTTCTCTCGCGAGATGAAGAAGGCAGAGCGTGCTAATGGGGCTGACCGTGAGAAGCTCACAAAGAAGGCTATCCTCAGAGACATCTCTTACATGCGCACTATCTTGAGCGAAAACCAGTTCCGTAAGTACCGTACTGTTCTTAATGCAACAATGCACAACAGAGGTCTGGAATTCTAAAAATGTCTAACTACATTCCAATATATCTGAACGGCAGTTATCTTCAATAGATAGTTGCCGTTCGCTTTTTTTATCAGTATTACTTGGCAGAATAATAACAAACCTTACGCGTTTTTCCATATACAAATGTCAAAACATCTTATTTTTTTAGAGATTTCTGACATATTGTAAAAATATTTTCCCGAAATGTTTGCAGATTAACATTTTAATTTGTACCTTTGCACCCAGAAATCAAGAGTTTAGCGTTTAGGGTTTAGTGTTTAGAGTCTTTTACGCTCCAAACAAATCACTAATCACTAAACAAAAATAAGTGCGAGGATGCTTCGCACACAACACACAGAAAAAGAAAACAACTACATAAAGAAATGAGTAAACTGATAAAACCAGCAGGATACAAGGCGTTGCTTGACATGAAGCAGACGGAACAGGGTATCAAACTTATCAAGGAGTTCTTTCAGCAGAACATCAGTACAGAGCTTCGTCTCCGTCGTGTTACTGCTCCGCTCTTTGTGCTTCAGGGCCTCGGCATCAATGATGACCTTAACGGTGTGGAACGCGCCGTTACTTTCCCTATCAAAGACCTTGGCGACCAGAAAGCAGAGGTTGTACATTCCCTTGCTAAGTGGAAGCGTCTCTCTCTTGCTGAGTACGAGATAGAACCTGACTACGGTATCTACACGGATATGAATGCCATACGTGCTGACGAAGAACTCGACAACCTGCATTCTCTATACGTTGACCAGTGGGACTGGGAAGCCGTAGTGACTAAGGAAGAACGCACCCTTGCTTATCTCAAGCAGGTGGTAAACCGTATCTACTCTGCCCTACTCCGCACAGAATACCTTACTTGTGAGACATACTCACAAATCAAGCCTTTCCTCCCACGTGAGATTCACTTCATCCACAGCGAGGAACTCCTTCAGATGTACCCTAACCTCTCTCCAAAGGAGCGTGAGGACGAGATATGCAAGAAGTACGGTGCTGTGTTCATCATCGGTATCGGTGGCAAGCTCTCTAACGGAGAGAAGCATGACGGTCGTGCTCCTGACTATGACGACTGGACTACTCCTAACGAGGACGGATATTATGGTCTCAATGGCGATATCCTCATCTGGTATCCTATCCTTGAGCGTAGTTTCGAGCTTTCAAGCATGGGTATCCGCGTTGATAAGGAAAGCCTTCTCCGCCAGCTCGAACTCGAAGGAAAGACAGAGCGCAAGGAACTTTATTTCCACAAGTCATTGCTCGAAGGCAAGCTCCCTCTCTCTATCGGAGGAGGTATCGGACAGAGCCGACTCTGCATGGTATTGCTCCACAAGGCTCATATCGGTGAGATTCAGGCAAGCATCTGGCCAGAGAAAATGCGAAAGGAATGTGAAGAGGCAGGAATGCCACTCATCTAATAGAAACAATAAAGCTCCCAAAATCGGGAGCTTTTATTGTTAGTTTCATCTCTGTGGCTTTTTCCCATAAATCTCTCTTAGTTTCGCTTTCAAACTGTCAGTCTTGTCATTGCCAGAAGCACGATAGAGTATTTTCCCTGATGAATCGATGAGTATTGTCGTGGGGAAAGAAGTTACATTAAAACTACTAACCACGTTTGGAATGCCTTTACGCAATTGGCATACGTGCGTCCAGTCCATGTCTTTTTGCCTGATGAGTTGCTTCAACTTAGACAGGTCGTCCATACTGTTCTCAAAGGCTATGCTTACGAGATTCAGCGACGGGTAACTCTTGTGAATCTTCACGAGTTCTGGAACAAGGGCGATACACGGATTACACCATGTTCCCCAAAAGTCGAGTAACGTATAATCTTCTCCAAGAGAGACGGGCTTACCATCAATATCCTTAACAGATATGTCAGGAGCACGGAATCCTTCGTATGGAGATATAGGGAGTGTTTCATCATTGACTGGTGTAATACTGATTTTACATTGCTGTCTGCTGAAGTTCATGTCATGATATCTGAAAATCAGGCTATCGCGGACAATTGGATAATCCACCTCCATAAACAGTCCTTTATCAAGCAACATCCTTGCAATATCATCACTATTCGCAGGAATGGAGTCTGTAATTGCAAATTTAGTTTTATAATCTGCCGAACTGACATAATAGGTTTTACCACGATAGTCGAAACTCCCCACAAAGAAAGTATGAAACAATAAAGCAGGGGCTAATTCATCAAATGGAGCACTACTGGTCCTGACCAAACTTTCCCCTCGCTTCGCAATTCCATTCGGGTATATATCTGGAGCCACCCAAATGCCACCGTGTCGCTGAGGAACGAACGTTCGTTTCTCATATATTTGATTGCGTGTGAAATAATAGTGATAGTCGTTTGAGAAATCCTTGTCTTTGTCCATGTCAAACGCACAGCAGTACCAATCCTTGCGATTATCATCACGAGCCAACAGACACACATACTCATTTTGCTTGTAGAGACGAAACGAGGCTGTATCCGTCGGCAGTCCCTTGTATCCATCGTTCGAAATGGGATACATACTAAAAGTCAGAGCTATGGTGTTCTGCAATCTAAGTTCCATACCAACACTGAGGGTATCGGCAGTCTGAGCCTTTATAGCAGTAAATGCATTGAGCATACAGAACACCAAAAACAACGAGATTTTTGTTTTAGTCATTTTATCTATAAGCGAAGTGTTTTTACATCAGCACAATCTCTCCAGAGCCAAAGCACCTGTGATGCTGTTCGTCATAGATAACACAGAACTGCCCAGGAGCAACGCCATGAATAGGTTTCTCCGATTTTATAAGGTATCTGCCCTCACCTGCATCAGAGATTGTGGCATGGTTATAGTCTGCCGTATGGCGTATCTTGAAGGTTATATTGACCGTCTCGCCCTCATTAATGAAAGGAGCGGTAAGGATATGCAAATCGTGGATATAGAACTCTGAACTATAGGCTGATTCCGGGTCGTATCCGTGTGAGAGGTATATAATGTTCTTCTTGATGTCCTTCTTGATGACGAACCAAGGACCACCGCCGAAGCCGAGTCCCTTACGCTGACCTATGGTGCAGAACCAATGCCCCTTGTGCTTTCCTACAACCTTACCAGTCTCTATATCTATAGCATCGCCCTCCCATTCACCGAGATAGCGACGCAGATAGTCGTTATAGTTTATCTTCCCAAGGAAACAGATGCCCTGAGAGTCCTTCCTCTTGGCATTGATAAGATGATTCTCCTCCGCAATACGGCGAACCTCATCCTTGTGCATGTGTCCTATAGGGAAGAGTGCCTTCTTCAACTGCCAGTCGTATATCTGGGCAAGGAAGTCGGTCTGGTCCTTTACCGGGTCTGGAGAGGTTACAAGCCATTTCCTGCCCTCCTCGTCAATCTCTGTCTGGGCATAGTGTCCTGTGGCTATATAGTCGTATTCATGACCGCGTTTCTCATAGAAAGCACCGAACTTAATCAAGCGGTTACACATCACGTCAGGATTAGGCGTAAAACCGTTCCTGACCTTATCCATAGTGTACTTTGTCACCTTGTCCCAATACTCCTGATGACAATCCACTATCTCAAGCCTACAACCGTACTTCTGGCACAGAGCAGTAGCCATCTCAAGGTCTTCTTCCGAAGTGCAGTCCCAGTCCTCCTGTTCCTCTGGACCTATCTTGATGTAGAAGCAATCAGGTTTCAGTCCTTCAGAGCATAGCACATGCAGAACTACGGCAGAGTCAACCCCACCGCTCAACAATAGTGCTATCTTGCTCTCATTATTCATTATTAACTATTCATTATTAATTAATACGCTGGCCTATATTTTCCCTCCTCCTTATCGTTCAGCATGGAGATATAGGAATTGTATCTCGAAAGGGCTATATAGTGGTCCTCCACAGCCTTCAGCACGGCACATCCTGGCTCATGCGTATGGGTGCAGTTACCGAAACGGCAATCAGCCGAGAACTTGAATATCTCCTTGAAATACGAGCATATCTCCTCTGGCTCCATATCAAACGTGCCGAAGCCTCTTATTCCTGGGGTGTCAATAACCCACGATGGCTTGTCCGATGTTGATGTGGGCAACGGTATCATCTCTGAGAAGGTAGTGGTATGCTGTCCTGTGTCATGTGCATCCGAAATCTCGGCTGTCCTCAGATTGATACCTGGGATGAGCTGGTTCAGAAGTGTACTCTTCCCCACTCCACTGTTACCGCTGAACAGCGTCACCTTACCTTCGAGCATAGGGCGAAGTTCATCCACTCCCTCTCCTGTCTCTGCCGAAAGGGCCACGCACTCATAGCCTATGGTGCGATACTGGTTCACCATCATATCCAGATACCTCATCTCGTCTTCCGAATAGATGTCCTTCTTGTTGAATACGAGTATCACAGGAACACGATAAGCCTCAGCCGAAGCAAGGAAACGGTCAATGAAAGTGGTGGATGTCTCAGGATGCGAGATTGTCACCACAAGACAAGCCTGGTCCACATTACTGGCAATGATATGGCTCTGCTTTGAGAGATTCGTTGACTTTCGCACTATATAGTTGCGACGGTCGTCAATGGCAGTAATCCAATATGCCACCTCCGTTCCCTCACCAGAAGCAGTACCAGCCGAAACAGACACAAGGTCACCCACAGCAACTGGATTAGTACTGCGGATGCCCTTGAGCCGAAAATTACCTTTTATCTTGCAGTCTATCGTCTCGCCCTCGTCAGTAAGGACGGTGTACCAATAGCCTGTGTTCTTTATTACGAGTCCGTGCATTTAGACGGTCATGATTTCCTTGGTCTTGTCATCGAGCATAGCGTCAATCTTTGCGATATACTTGTCGTGAAGCTTCTGCAAGTCGTTCTCTGCATCCTTCTCCACGTCCTCTGACAGACCGTCCTTTATTGCCTTCTTCAACTTCTCCTTGATTTCGGCACGCGCATTACGCACACCTACCTTGGCTTTCTCACCAATCTTGTTACACTGCTTCACGAGGTCACGACGACGCTCCTCTGTTGGCTGTGGAATACCAAGACGGATAATCTCACCATTGTTCTCTGGTGTGATGCCTACGTCAGAATCCATGATACCCTTCTCAATCTCGCGAATCTGCTTCTTGTCGAAAGGCTTGATAGCGATGGTACGGGCATCAGGAGTGGTAACGCTTGCCACCTGATTCAGAGGCACCATCATGCCGTATGATTCTACACGCACGCCACTTACTATAGCCACATTGGCTCTGCCAGCGCGAATCTTAGCGAGGGACTCATCGAGATACATTGCCGACATCTCCATCTGCTCCTCGGCTTCCATTAGGGTTTCTTTTACGTCAATCATTGTAAAATTGATATTTGATATATGATATTTCCTTGTTTTTTAGTCAAAGGTCAAAAGTCAAAGGTCAAAAGTCTCTTGCCTTTAGCCATTAGCCTTTAGCCTTCCCCAGTTCCTTTTCCACCAGATTAGTCAGCTCCACGAACTGCTGAACCGTGAGTTGCTCCGGACGCTTTGTCATCAGTTCATGCTCGAAGAACTCTGGACTTGCCACTACATCGCCGTTGAATATCTGCCTGAGCGATACTCTGAGCATCTTCCTGCGCTGGTTGAAGGTTGTCTTCACCACCCTCTTGAACAGAGCCTCATCACATCCGAGGTCAGTCACCTTATTGCGTGTCATGCGTATAACGGCACTCTTCACCTTCGGAGGTGGGTTGAACACATGCTCATCCACGGTAAACAGATATTCCGTGTCATACCAAGCCTGAATCAGCACCGACAGTATGCCGTAAGCCTTGTTGCCTGGCTCTGAGGCTATACGCAAGGCTACCTCCCTCTGAATCATGCCCGTACAGCAAGGTATCAGGTTCTTGTTATCCAGCATCTTGAAGAATATCTGCGAAGAGATGTCGTAGGGATAGTTGCCCGTCAGTACGAACTGCCTTCCACCAAATACTTCATTCAGGTCCATACGCAGGAAGTCAGCACCGATGATGTTATCCCTCAACCGAGGAAAGTTCTCGTTGAGGTATGCCACCGATTCCGTATCAATCTCCACGCACTTGAACTCACGTTCCTTGGGATAGAGATACTGCGTCATCACACCCATACCCGGTCCTATCTCCAACACTGGTATGTCAGGATAGGCATCCACCGTATCGGCTATGCGCTTGGCTATGCCAAGGTCGGTCAGGAAGTGCTGACCTAAGTTTTTCTTTGGTCTAACTTGTTTCATTCAAGCCACAAAGTTACAATTAAAAAACGAAAAACCCACAATGATAGCCTAAAAAAAATATATTTTTCACATTTTCCGCATTTTATATAGGTGTATTTTTGGTATTTTCCCGAAATAGCATTACCTTTGCGTGATATTACATGAACAAAAAGCGTATTATAACTGTCCTGAAAGTCACCACCCCGTTCATTCTGGGTGGTGCTATTCTGTGGTGGATGTTCCGAAACTTCGACTTCAGGAGCATGGAGCACGTTCTCTTCGAGGAGATGAACTGGTGGTGGATGCTTCTGTCATTTCCCTTCGGAATCCTCGCTCAGGCTTTCCGTGGATGGAGGTGGAAACAGACTCTCGAACCCATAGGCGAGAATCCGCGTACCAGCACTACCATATACTCCATTTTCATATCCTACGCAACATCGCTCATAGTGCCTCGTGTAGGTGAGTTCACACGCTGTGGAGTGCTTAAACGATGGGAGGGAACATCATTCCCAAAGGCTCTCGGAACAGTCGTAACAGAGCGTGCCGTTGACTCATCGCTCATTCTCCTGCTAACGGTCATCACCTTCCTGAGCCAGATACCTGTGTTCCTCACTTTCTTCTCTCACACAGGAACACGCTTCGACGAAATCTTCGGAATGTTCTCTACCACAGGCTATATCGTCACGCTTATCTGCGGAATAGCCGTACTCATATCCCTCTATTCCGTTCGTAAGAAACTGTCGTTCTACGATAAGGTGAAAGCCACGCTCCACGGCATAATAGAGGGTGTCATGTCGCTTCGTAAGGTGAAGAACATACCTCTGTTCCTATTCTACTCCGTCGCCATCTGGGCAAGCTATTTCCTGCACTACTACCTCACGTTCTTCTGTTTCTCAGGAACAGCTAACCTCGGCATCACGTGTGCCATGGTTACATTCATCGTGGGTAGTATCGCCGTGCTTGTTCCAACGCCTAACGGTGCTGGTCCTTGGCATTTCGCCGTTAAGACGATGCTCATTCTCTATGGCGTGGCCGACGACGAGGCCCTGTATTTCGTGCTGATAGTACACACCGTACAGACGCTTCTCGTTGTTGCCATCGGCATATATGCGTGGCTGGCGCTGAGTGTAACCCACCCCACCCCTCCCCAAGGGAGGGAGAAGTGAAAAATGAAAAATACCGCCGGGTTCGGCGGTATATATGGAAAGTAACCGCCGCGCTCGGCGGTATATATGGAAAGTAACCGCCGGGCCGGCGGTTAATAACTAAACTAAACAAGCAACAATTATGAGCGAAATTAAAAATCTCCAGCCAGAATGCATCTGGCGCAATTTCTATGTCCTCACACAGGTGCCACGTCCATCAGGACATCTTGAGAAAGTTCAGCAGTTCCTACTTGACTTCGCCAAGAAGGTTGGCGTAGAGGCTTTCAAGGACTCTGCCAATAATATCGTAATGCGCAAGCCTGCCTCTCCTGGCATGGAGAACCGTAAGACCGTGATGCTTCAGGCTCACATGGATATGGTTCCGCAGAAGACTCCCGACTCTACCCATAACTTCGAGACCGATCCTATCCAGACATGGATTGACGGTGAGTGGGTAAAGACAAAGGGAACCACTCTCGGGGCTGATAACGGTCTTGGAATAGCAGCTATCATGGCTGTTATGGAGGATAAGACCTTGAAACACGGCCCTATCGAGGCTCTGTGTACTGCCGACGAAGAGACTGGCATGTATGGTGCTAACGACCTGCCTACTGGTCAGATGACTGCCGACATCCTGCTTAACCTCGACACCGAGGATGAGGGTGAGATGATTGTTGGCTCTGCTGGAGGCATTAACATCACTGGCACGATAGAATACAAGCCTGCCGATACCGAGAAGGGCGACAAGGCTGTGAAGGTCACTCTCAAGGGCTTGAAAGGCGGTCATAGCGGTCTGGAAATCAACGAGGGTCGTGCCAATGCCAACAAGCAGATGGTGCGTTTCGTGCGTGAGGCTATAAGCCAGTGCGATGCCCGATTGGCTGAATGGCATGGCGGTAATATGCGTAACGCAATCCCTAACTCTTGCGTCGTCATCCTTACCGTTCCTGCTGAGAATGTGGAGGCTTTGAAGGAACTCACAGAGGACTGGAAGGTGTATATCTCTGAGGATTATTACGGCATTGAGGAAGGCATTGAGTTCTTTGCCGAGGATGTTGCCACACCTGCCACAGAGGTTCCTGCCGAGATTCAGGACAACCTCGTTGATGCTATGATTCCAAGCATCCCTTCAAAGGTAGAGACATCAAGCAACCTTGCCATTGTTGATATTTCTGATACAAAGGCTGAGATTAAGGTGCTTGCCCGCTCTTCTTCCGAGAGCATGAAGGACTATGTAGTTACCACCGTGTCAAGTGCCTTCTCAATGGTTGGCATGAAGGTTGAGACTGACGGCGACTACACAGGCTGGAATCCTAACCCTAACAGTGAGATGGTTGCCTTGATGAGCAAGATTTACAAGGACCTTTTCCACACCGACCCTACGGTTCAGGTGTGCCATGCAGGACTTGAATGCTCTATCATCCTGAGCAAATACCCCCAGCTCGACATTGTTAGCTTCGGTCCAACCATCCGCTCTCCACATACCGCAGGCGAACGTGCCCATATCCCATCCGTTCCTAAGTTCTGGCAGTTCCTTACCAAGACTCTGGAGGAAATCCCAGAGAAGAGCGGTAAATAAATGATAAAATGAAAAGTGAAAAATGAAAAATCATATCATGTACAATGTACAATTTACAAAGTACAATTTACAAAGTACAATTTGTATCTTGTATTTTTTCATTTTTCACTTTTCATTTTTCATTTAAAGCAAAGTATCGAATATTTTTGTGACAATATTTGGAAGTGTCAGATATTTTGCTTATTTTTGCACGCAGATAGTATCAACTCAATAATATTAACCCTTTAAACCAAAATAACAAGAAACAGAAAGTACAATTAGAACAAACTCAGACGAACGGTAACGTTCCCCTTATGTGGAATCAGTATTAGATACTGGTATCTCCAAGATAATAAATCACTTATTTATTAACCACGGGTGAGCAACTACCGATTTTTTCGACATAGAATATAACATAGAGCTATTTGCTCTTGTTCTCTCTTCATTGAATACGGCCAATTTTCAACAACGAGAACAAGTAAGCGAAGAGTTCCGTGTCCGTTTAGGGCATGGACTTTTCCGTACTTGTCAGTTGTGAAGGTTGCTTGGCCGTAACCTAATGAAGAGGACGAGGATTTCGGAAAGTCTGCGCCCTTTATTGTTTTATAACTATGAAAAAGATTTTAATACTTAGTAATCATAGACTTATTATAGTCTAAAAGAGTTCAAAATTGTTTTCTTAATTGTGAATTATACACTCAATAAAATTCAAAAATAGTTATTCAAAAATTTGGTGTTATAAGAAAGTTTGATTACTTTTGCAATATAAAATGATAGATTTCCCCCACCAGAAAGGGGAATGAGTCATAATTAATACACTTTTTTCTTTCTAATGCCGATGCAGACAATAATACATTATACACTTGTTTCGCCAACAAAGTTTGATTGGACAAACGTAGCAAATGCGATTACCCAAGGCTATGATATTGCTTTGGATAAAGCCTATGCTATATATTCATGGCTTTGCGCGAATATCCAATATGATATGGATTACAAAATCAGAAGCGCAGATGAAGCTTGGAGAGCTAAAAGTGGAGTTTGCCAAGCTTATTGTGAATTGTTCTATCGCATAGGAACGGCTGCTGGACTTGATGTAAGGATTATTGTAGGAAAGTCAAGAAATCATACAGGAAAAATCGACAAAGGTAATCACGCATGGATTGCAGTCAATCGTTCTATGTCCTTCGACGAAAGGAACACTTATCCTGAATATATAGAATACGACAAAGGAAAAGAAAAAGAAGCATTATTTGATAGTTGTCGCGGTCTCAACACTTCCACGGCGATATTTATTGATCCAACATGGGGAGCAGGTTATTCCTCTGATGGGCAGTTTCATAAGAATCAAGATATCAGAGAGTGGTTTGATGTTAATCCATGGTGGATGATATTTACACATTTCCCTGAACGACAATATGATCAACTTTTGCCAGAAGGCGGATTTGCTTTAGAGCATTTTAAGCTGTTTCCATATGCAACTCCTTCACTTGAGAAATATGGTTTTCATCCAATAGACACCTTAAGATATTATATAACTCATCCCTCTGACAAGATTCCGAAGTTTGATGATAAATATTTTGATGATATCACATTTATAGAGCTTCCTCTGTCATCAGAATTAACTATAAGCCAAGAATATACTGTATCGCGAATTCAACTGGCAAGTGCAATCGCACTTTCTATTGTATGAAGTCCTCTTCATCCTCTAGGACGTCCTTTACCATGACGGTGAGGATGTCTGTG
>CADCIQ010000092.1 GCA_902801425.1 uncultured Bacteroidales bacterium
TTTTCGTAAATTTCTAAGCAAATGTATCGAATAAAGAAAAATTCACGATAATTTGCGGCTAATTCACGGATAATTCACGTAGCCAAGCGCAGCGTTTAACTTCATCGAACTCACGTTAAATTAAGCCAGTAAATTAATTTACTGATAAAATTTACTTATAATTTGCTTTCTAAATAATATATTCGCGTAAGCGAGCCTTTCTTATTATTGTCAATTCAGCACCAAAGGCATGTTTATTCTATCAATTTAGTTAACTTAATCTATGTCATTCCTAACCCGAAAATATCCATTTCCACAGAGTAGTAACAGACTGAAAGACTGTGCCGTATATTCTGTAATTGTGTTCTTGATTCTCTATTTGTTGCAACCGTTTGGGTTTAGCGAATATAAGGGAAACAAGTTATTGGTGTCTTTGATTTTCGGAGCAGCCACATTCGGGTGTTGCTATTTGTTTGGACTTGCTATACAACCTTTGCAGAAAAGAGTATCGCCTTGGCGAGTATGGCATGAGGCATTATCTGTGCTGATAATGACATTGTTTGTCTGCATCTGCAACATCTTCGTATCTTCGATAGTATTCCATTCTTCAATATCATTAGAATTAATACTGCTATTCCTCAACTGGACTTTTATCATCGGTATATTCATAACCGTCTCCTCCGTAAGCATGAACTACCATCGTTATCTGCGCAGTCAGTTAGAGACTCTGCTTGACAAGACAACGGAGGTTCAGACAGACATCATTGTGACAATTCACGATACATCAGTAAGAGGCAACGACCTGCAACTACCCATTAACGATCTTCTGTATATAGAGGCTCAGAAGAACAACGTGCTTGTCCGTTATGTGAAAGATAATGATATTTATACCACAGAACTTCACACTACGCTTACGGCGGTACTTGACGACCTGAAGGAATATGAGAACATCTTCCAATGCCACCGCTCATTTGTGGTGAACCTTAATAATATAACCTCGGCACAGGGCAACTCCAACGGCTATCAGCTCATACTTGGCAAATGTCCCGCAATAGTACCGGTTTCCCGTACTTACGTGCCAAAGCTCCGCTCATTCGTGTAATAAACTTGAAAATAAATACCCCAATATTAACGTGAGTTCGACGAATTCGCACCTTTGGTGCTTAAACTGACAATAATTTTTCGCAAGGCTCAACAAGCTAAAGCAAGTTCCCAATCTTACCAATCTTCAACCAATAAAAAAGAAAATTTATGGAAAAAAGATTGCGTAGATTGGTAATTATTGTCAGTTAAAAGCAACTTGTTGCAAATAATATTATTTTTTCAAAAGTTTTTCGATAGGGGGTTACACCACCCCCTAATTTTGCTATGTAACGCTCTGATAATCAAAGAATAAGAATGGGTGTAACCCCCTCTGAAAAGCGATTTTGTTTTTAGAGGGGGTTACACCCTTTATAAATTACTGATAATCAATGCATAAACCCCGATTTTCCGCCTTTGGTGTAACCCCCCTTCGCAAAACTTTTTATTTTTTATTTCCACCATAGAAGTAAACATGATTTACACGTTAACTTAATGCCTCCGTTCTGCCTTCGCTCTGCCTCCGTTCTGCCTTCGCTCTCAGAACGGACTTGGAACGGACTTATAACGGACTTGGAACGGACTTACAAGGGAGGCACAAAGACCTTGTAATATTAATGCGAGCTTTTGGGCAGATAATTGCATTTTTGTGACATTTTCATATTCTTAAAGCCCTAATTTGCTATGTCAATTTTACAAAAAGTAAGGATAAACGTGGTATTTCTTGTTTTTTTCTTTAAATTTTATTGTTTTATAATAAAAAATGTATAAATTTGCAAAGTCATAACCATTTCTATGGTGTGGCATTACATATAAAAAACAAGCGTCATTGATGCTTTGTCGAATGTTTCGTGAAACCTCGGAAATTTCAGATTAAAGCTTTACGACAAAGGCTGAAGTGAATGCTTACGGGTATGCATTTTATGTATATCGGAGTGTGTAGCGAGGGTATTTTATACCCTCATGCACACTTATCCGAGTTTATACAAAAACATACTGACGTGGGTGTTACTTTGTCTCGTTCAAGCTTTAGGGTCTCCGAGGACCTCACCAAACGGGCAGGCAAAAGTGACTACCCGCGTTTTTTTATGTAGTTATCAACACTTATTCCAAACAGAAAAACCTAATAAACTTAAATGTCTATGAGAATGAAAAAGATTCTACTATTTGCAATTCTCTGCCTAATGTCGATAGGCACATGGGCAGACAATCCCACAGATTATTTCTCTGTGAGTGAACTGAAACTCATGCCTGGAGGTGATGCCGGATATGTGGATATCACCCTGCATGGCAGTCAGATCTACACTGGGTATCAGATGGATATAGAACTGCCTATAGGTATGAGTGTGGCGACAACCGACAAGGGCGTGTTGCGAGTATCGCGTATCACCACAATGTGGCCGAAGTCTGTCGATCCCGACACAGAAGAGGAGTATTACTCTCATGCCTTGTCGTTTGGCTATGGCGACATTGGCAAACGAGTGCTGAGAGTGATGTGTACCTCCTCTGAGTCAAAATCGTTTACCAAGAAGGAAGGCGTTCTGTTCAGGGTATTCCTAAAGGCTAACATCTACACCAAGGCAGGCAAGGCAAACATCAAGATTACCAATGCCGTGCTCACAGCCACCAATGCCACGCTTTCGAGCACATGGGATGTGCATCCAGAGGATGCCACCTTCAAAACCGTGACAGTTGACACCCCGGCAACCTTGCCAATCAATATCACTTCTGCCAACAAATGGAGTACAGCCCTCGTGCCTTTCTCAGCATCTGTGCCAGAGGGAATGAGAGCCTTTAGCTGCGGAGGTTTCACAGGAGAGGAAGAGAGATACCTTGTGCTCAATGAGGTGAAGGACTTTACCGCCTATCAGCCATATCTCCTCTATGCTAAAGATGGTTTCACAGGATCAGTAAGTGGTAATCTTGAGGAAAGTCTTTACCCAGAATCAAGTACGGTTAATGCAGATTCATACCTTCGTTCAAGTCTTGAACCGATAGATATATCCGAGGGCTATATACTTCAGAATCAAGGCAGTATAGACGGTGCTATGTTCTACACCATCTTCAATGAAACCTTCACCTTGCCCGAAGGCAAGTGTTGGCTTATCCGTCCGGCAAAAGAAGGCATGACAGATGCGAAGTGCATAGGCTTCTACTTTGCCAATGATGTAACAAACATAGGTAATGTATCAATAAACAAAAAACAAAGCAACGGCAACCTCTACACCCTTGATGGCAAACTCGTTAAGAGTCCGACAGTAGGTAATATCTACATCAAGGATGGAAAGAAGGTTCTGAAACTAAAGTAAAATCCTTAAACACTTAATAATTATGAAAACATTTAGACTAAAATCAATACTCGCCACGCTAATGATGGTGTTAGTGTCTGGCAATGTGTGGGCAGAAGAAGTGATTGCAGGAACTGGAACAAATGCATACAACAATCTGCCACTATACAGTCATACTCATTACTCAAGTACAACAGAGTGTATATACACTCCTGATGAATTAAAAGGAGCAGGTGTAATTCTATCTATAGCTTATAATGCTAATAGTATAAATAATACGCAATCATTTCCTATAGAGGTATATATGAGGCATAGAAAGAGTGCTACTTATTCTAATGTAAACGACTACGCACCAGCCAGTAGCCTGACATTAGTATATTCAGGAAAAATGAGCTTTAAGGTGGGTTGGAACACCATAGGGCTAACCACCCCTTTTGTATATAACGGTTCTGATAATTTAGAGGTTGTTGTATGTAAAAAGAGTCCAAGTATTTCTAGTTATAATAACAATTTTTTTTATTGCACATCAATTTCCAACAAAACATTATACAGATATAAGGAAAATTCTAATTATGGTGACATAACTTATCCAGGTGACTTTTCAAAAAATTCATATAGACCAAACACTAAGTTTGAAATAAATCGTAAAACTTATTCTTTGAATGGAATTAATTACATTCATGATGTAAATGGTGCTGTTGTTTCTGGTACTGGGGCTCTTTCAGGAAATGTAACAATTCCTAACTCGATTAAACCAGGAGATGGAAAGACATATAGTGTTATAGGTATTGCAGGTGAGGCATTCAAGAATTGCTCGGCAACAAGCATAACTATTCCTTCAACAGTAGAAAGCATTGGTAATAATGCTTTTGAAGGTTGTACAAAACTGAAGAACCTAACATTCAAAAGTGAGAATCCTGTCACTTTAGCAAGTGCTGGTGTTCTCCCTTATGACATTACTCTTTATGTGCCTTCATCTGCCGTGGCTTCTTATAAAGCAGCAGAAGGATGGAGCGAGCATAAGAATCAGATTATGGCTACTGGTACAAAAACCGACTATGATCTGACAGGTTTCTATGCGGTAAAGGCTGAGACAGGCAGGTCTGTGCTTCACGAGAGGATTGGTGAAGATCATCTTGCAGAGGTTGTTACTCTAAAGATAGAAGGAACTATCAATAGCTATGACCTTATGGTTATGCGTAATAAGATGGTTCGTTTGAAACAGCTTGATTTAAGCAAGGCAACAATCATTGCAAACTCATACGAATACTATACAGGCTATTGTTCTTTGAATAACACCTTGACCTATTGGGCATTGAATGACAACTTGTATTCCGTAAAACTGCCAAAGACGCTCAAGAAGATAAATTCTAATTCTCTTACAAATCTCAAGAACATTACGGAACTTGAGATTCCTGCAAGCGTTACTGAAATTGCAGATTATGCTGCAAATGGTTTGAAAAAACTGAAGGTATTAATATTTGCCAACAATTCACAATGTGAGACAATTGGAGAGCAAGCATTTTATGGTTGTTCTTCACTTACTTCTCTAAGTATTCCTGCCAAAGTTACAAGAATAGGAACTGATGCCTTCTATAATTGTTCTTCATTAAAAGAATTAGCATTTGAGGATGGAGAGTCAATTATAGAATTAAAGGGTATCAAAAGCAATATTGGTTATTACATATTTACGACAGATGCGTATAACAACTATACGCCATTTAGAAATTGCCCAATTCGACAATTGTACATAGGAAGAAAAATGAAGTTTGATGATTATCATTATGATTATAATTATTATTCTCGTCTTTGTCTCGGTAATACTTCCCTCCAATCCGTAGAATTTGGCGAGTATGTTTCTGTAATTGATGCCGCCCAGTTTGCTGGTTGTACAAATCTGAAAGAAGTGAAAGGTCTTGAGAATATCAAGTCTATTGGCGAGGGAGCTTTCCATGGATGTTCAAGGCTTGAATCTCTGACAATTCCTTCAAATGTGACGAAGATTGAACCTTGGGCATTCAGGTATTCTGGTCTAAAGAGTATGAATATCCCTGCTGGTGTTACATCACTTGGCGATTATGCATTTGCTGATTGTACAAATCTGAAAGAAGTGAAAGGTCTTGAGAATATCAAGTCTATTGGTGAGGGTGCATTCTATAAATGTTCAAGTCTTGAATCTCTGACAATACCTTCAAGCGTGACGAAGATTGAACCTTGGGCATTCAGGGAGTCTGGGCTAAAGAGTATGAACATCCCAGCAGGTGTTACATCACTTGGCGGTTATGCATTTGCAGATTGCCCAAATCTCGAGAAATTCACATTCTCTGATGATTGTGAACTTACGGCAATTCCTAATTACTTCCTTTATAATGCCGTAAAGCTTGACAACATAGCTTTGCCTAAGAAAACCCTTACCATTGGCCACTATGCTTTCTATGGCTGTACTCTGATGAAAGAGTGTAAGATTTCAAGCAAGATAACGAAGATTGGCGACTATGCGTTCAACCAATGTAATAACCTGAACTCTGTGTATGCCTATACATTCGAGCCACAGGCTATTGACCAGAACACATTCAGCACCTATCACACGGCTACCCTGCATATTCCTTCTGCAAGCTATCTGCTGTATTTCTATGATACCCAATGGTCTCAGTTCCTGCATCTCGTGGGCTTCGACTCTGAGGCAGAGCAAGTTGGCATAAATGTGGACTATCACCTCTATACCGAGACAAACGGCATAATTGGTGGTAAACCGCGTGTGGATATATCTGTAAAGGGAGGCTTGACCGTGATAGGCGATAAGATACAGCCATTTGGTGATATACACATTGCTGCAAATGATAAGTTCTTCGGATCACTTATTGCAAATGGCAATGTGACTGCCGACAAGATCTATTTTGATATCAATGTGAACAAGGATAAATGGTATTTCTTCTGTTTCCCATTCGATATTCCTTTGGCAAACATAACAAAGGCTGGCAGCTATAAGTGGGCTATGTATGATGGTAATGCCCGTGCTACAAAGGGCACGACAGGCTGGAAGAATTTGCCTTCAGGAACCAAGATTCTCAAGAAGGGTCAGGGATATATCTTCCGTACAAGCTATGAGAGTGAGCTTTCAATCCGTGTGGATAATCCTACCTTTGAGGCTGTTAATGAGCAGACAACACTTACCTCTTACGTAGGTACGAATGAGGCTAATGCAAACTGGAATATGGTGGGTAATCCATATCCATGTTATTATCCTATCAATAAGCTCCAGTATGGTGCTCCTATCATCGTATGGAATGGTAAGGGTTATGATGCCTATCGTCCGGGAGATGATGACTATATCCTTCATCCATTCGAGGCTATGTTTGTTCAGAAGCCACAGATGGTTAGCAGCGTAGGCTTCCTTGCTGAATGGCGTCAGACCTATTCTGGAAGTCATCCAGTATCAAGAAATGCAAAGCCTTTCGGTGTAGATTTCGCTCAGAGTTCAGAGATTGCAGAGAATTCTCGTAGGTTCATCAACCTTACTCTTTCACATGGAGAGCAAGTTGACAAGACTCGTATTGTGTTCAATGAGGCTCAGTCAGTTAGCTATGAACAGGAATGTGATGCTGCCAAGTTTGAGTCATTCGATTCTCCACAGCTTTATTCTATGGGTGCTGATGGCGTGAAATTTGCAATCAACGAGCGTCCTGTGGATAATGGTAAGATTGCTCTTGGTTTCTATGCACCAGAAGAGGGTATGTACACATTCTCTACAACTCGTATGGATGTAAACGCATATATCTATGATGCAAAGACCGCTAAGACATACGACCTTTCTGACGGTGAATTTACATTCAACGCAGAACAGGGAACAGATAACGGTCGCTTCACCCTTATCTTTGCTGATGAGACTACTGACATTAGTGGCGTTCTTACTCCAAATGAGGGTGCAGATAAGGTTTATGACCTTAACGGACGCAAGATGAATGACGCAAAGACTGGTATTGTCATCAAGAATGGCAAGAAGGTCGTTGTGAAGTAAATGCACAGAATTTTTATTATCAAGAATTTGAGAATTTGAGATTTTTTCTTTTGAATTTATAAGAATTTGAGAAATGTCGCTTACGCTCCTGTAAATCACAGCCATTCTCAATGCTACGTAAGTAGCAAAAATTCTCTCTTTCGCATTAATTCAAAAATCTCTAATTCTCTAATTCTTGATAATAAAATAAAGTTTACTACTTAAAATATTCTTGGTATGATAAACACATATAACAGATATTTGGTAGGACTGCTCCTCATACTCTTGGGGAGCACCCTTCCAATAACAGCACAGAGCGATTTTGAGTTTCCTCCAGATCCGGGCGACCCTACGACCTTGCTTTCATATAATGTTACGGTTGACATTAATGATTCAAGAATGGGATATGTGTCGGGTGGTGGAAAGTTCAAGTATGGGCGTACTGTTACTATCAGTACTTCGGCTCAGTCGGGCTATAAGTTCGTGAAATGGCAAAAGGATGGTGAGGACTATTCCACATCTACATCTTTCAGATATACGGTGAAGGGCAATGTGACTTTTACTGCCATATATGAAGAGAATACCTCAACTGGCGGTGAAGGTGGTGGTCAGGGTGGAGGAGAAGAGAATACCTCAACTGGCGGTGAAGGTGGTGGTCAGGGTGGAGGAGAAGAGAATCCGCAACCTGAGATTCCTGAGTTTGATCCAAACTATAACCCAGACTTCCCAAGCGACCCTTCTACACCTACATTCCCTGATGATCCTGGTGGTTCGGGTGGTGAGGATCCGTCAGTTCCTACCGTATATCATAAACTGTATCTTGTTCCTGATCCTTTAGGAAGCTGTACATTCAACAAGGAAAGCGGAGTTCAGATAGCAGAGGAAGCGACATTTAGCGTTACTGCTGTTCCTGGTACGGATATGGTTTTTCAGGGATGGTATAATAATGGTGCCAAGGTGTCGGATAAGTTGACCTATTCCTCATATATGGGTACAAAGAATATCACTTTGACGGCAATGTTTGAGTATGTTCCTGAGTTTCCAGATGATCCTGTCAACACGCTTCCAAATGTGATTAGGGGAGATGTGAACAACGATGGAGTTGTGAATGTTACAGATGTAGTGGTATTGACAAATAAGATACTCAGAGGCACGGCAGCTCAGATTGACCCGAATGTTGCAGACCTTACTAATGATGGTCTTGTTAATGTTTCGGATGTTGTGGCACTTACTACATATTGTCTAAAACATAAATGAATGTAGTTATGACAAAAAAGAAATACATAAAACCCAGGAATGTCTGCATTAGGATGAATATGCAGAATTTGTTGATTGATAATTCCGTGGAACTCAAGACAACAACTGGTTTGGCAAGTGACAGCTATGAGATTCTTTCAAAGGAGACCTCATGGTATGATGAAGAAGATGATGACTTTGAATAGTATCAATTTTACAAAGGAGAACTTCGCAAGAGGTTCTCCTTTTTGTATAGTAATTCGTCCTTTTTTGTAGTCATTCGTCTGACGAATTAGTTGTTTATCAGTGTTTTTAGTTGTCTGTCAAGGATATTTGGTAGTATCAGAATACCATCGTATCTTTGCAGCATGAAACATCGACTGATACATATTATCTTTATGGTTCTCGTTGCTTGTAATGCTATGAGCCAGACCATTATTTCAGGCATAGTAACCGACGGACATGAGCCAATGGTTGGTGCAAACGTATTTGTAATAGGTACGATAGACGGGTGCCTTACTGATTCACTTGGAAGATTTGAATTTGCTACCAATCAGACTGGCGAGTTATCCATCAAGGCTACATTTGTCGGGTTTGAGGATGCGCTTCTGACAACCACAGAATCAAAGAACCTTGTTATCCGTATGCACGAGCGTGCTACGGCTATTAATGAGGTGGTGGTGACTGCCAGCACATATAGCTTTGGCAAGAGCGATAATTTTAAGACTATGGACGCGCTTGATGTAGTGATGTCAGGCAATTCATGTGGCGACATAGTGGCTGCATTACAGACCTTACCTGGCACTCAGATGGTAGGGGAGAACGGTAAACTGTATGTGCGTGGTGGTGAGAGCGACGAATGCCAGACATTCATCAACGGTATGCACGTTCTTGTTCCTTATTCTACAAACACGGAGAATAATACTGTACGTGGTCGTTTTTCGCCATTTCTGTTCAAGGGCATAAACTTCTCGCTTGGCGGTTATGGCGGTGAATACGGACAGGCTCTTTCCTCTGTGCTGCCTATGGAGACAACAGATGTGACTACAAGTGACAAACTGGGTGTGAGTGCTTCGCTTGTTGATTGGAACGTAGGTGGTACTAAGGCATTCGCATCAAGCAGTCTGTCGTTTAATGCTAATTACACAGGCATGGGACTTTATGATGCAATGTTTCCTGATCGTCTTGACTGGACACGACCATACGGAAAACTGTCAGGTGAGGCGCAATATAAGGCAGAGCTTTCATCGGCTACCGTTCTAAAATCATACATCGGCTATGACTGTACTTCCTTAGGTCAGCATATTGATAATCGTAGTCTATCTCTCAAAGAGCATAACATTTATGCTAATGCTACGCTCAAAAGCAGCATCGGACGAGGTTACAGCTTGTTTACGGGTATTGCCAACTCTTCGGTTATAAATGATATTGACGATGCGCAGATACGTGGAGACCACTATCATAATTTACGTAATGAGATTCATCTGAAAGCCGAAATGCGTAAGGTTTATTCCTCTGTTCTGAAAATGTCGGCAGGTGTGGAGGACTATCTTCGCCACAGCACGACACGCTATGAAAAAAGCCATTACAGCCTTGACTATAATCTGTTGGCGGCACATACCGATGCCCAGTTGCGTATTGTGCCTAAACTGTTTCTTAATCTCTCTGCGAGGGTTGAGAATGCGAACTATGACGGCAGTTGGTTGCTGATGCCACGTGCAACGCTGAGTTATGTGCCAAACAAGCGTTTCCAACTATCGGCAATGTTGGGAAAATATAGTCAGACGGCAGATGACGACTATATAGTGATGAGTGGAAAGAACTTAACACAGAGTACTGCCAATCATGCCATTCTCAGTATGCAGTATGAATTCAAGAAAACCCTGTTGCGTATAGAGCCATACTATAAGAAATATCATCATCTCCCTCTGATTACGAATGGCATTTATACGGCTGATGGCTATGGTACAAGCAAGGGCATGGATGTCTTCATAGAGAACCACTCGCTCATAAAGAATCTGACAAGCACGCTATCTTATTCCTTCAACGACTCTGAGCGCCTCTATCTCGACTATACGGCATTGCGCACTCCTGACTATGCTTCGCGTCATAATGTCCGCCTGACCTTAAAATACAACATCGGCAAGACAATTATCGGATTGTCGGAGTCGTATGCCAGCGGAAGGAAATACCCTATCGGTACAACTCCGCATTATAACAGCGTAGATGCTAATCTAACATGGCTTGTAAGTCCGAAGGTTATAGTCTATACATCGCTCAATAACATTCTTGGTCGTACCAATGTTTTCCGTTATAATCCTGACGGCACAGCGGTAAAAGCAAACCGAGACCGTTTCTTCTATATCGGTATATTTGTTTCACTTAAAAATAATAAAGCTTATGACATTTCAAACTTTTAAGAATTGTGTTTTCGCCATCGCTCTTTGCTTGATGGCAAGTGTTAGTATCAATGCTCAGGAGTCAGCACAGATGCAGGCTCTCATCGGGCAGTCGTTCAGCAAGCTTCAGCAGCAGACACCAGAAGCTACCCTCAACTGCATAGCAGAGCTGAAGCGCATAGATGCTATGTTCCCTGACAGCGTTCAGCCTAAGTATCAGATTGCTCTGCAAAGTCTCAGTTTCTCTGTTTCAAATCCTCAGGCCGAACAGACCGAGAATCTGCTGAAAGATGCTGAGCAGACCATCAATAAGATGGAGCAGATGAAGTGTGCAGACCTGTCAGATGTATGTACTCTACGTGGATTTCTCTATATGGTGCGTATCGTTCAAAATCCTGCCCAGAATGGTCAGCGTTACTATATGAATGTTATGCAGAACTATGAGAAGGCTCTGAAAATCAACCCAAATAACCAGCTTGCACAGCAACTGCAACAGAAGTTCCTTGAGGGGATGAAGCAGGCGATGGGAAACTGATTAAATGATTTATCCGCAATTACTTGATAGTACTCCGAATGGGCAAAAGCTACTAGCCCAGGCACCGCCCTGGGCTAGTAGCAGATTAGTCTTTCAGGCTGCCACTATCGGATATATGCGGATAGCAATTAAACAAATGGTTTTACTTTGTTTTCTTTTGTTTTAATTGGTTTTTCTAAATGGCGAAAGCAACTTATTATTAACAATTAAACTCTCGAAAAAATGAAAAAGGAAACTTGGAAATTATTACTGTCCGCTAAAAATATTGTCAAGAATTAGAGATTTTGAGAATTTCTTTTTTTGAATTAATGAGAATTAGAGACTTGCTTTAGCTTGATGAGCC